>PXSC01000117.1 GCA_003023535.1 Halobacteriales archaeon QS_9_70_65
TCCTCCGCGGCGACGTCCGCGAAGTTCGAGTGGTCGAGCTTCCACAGCTCCTTCAGCCGCTCGAGCTTGGCGTCCAGCTCCTCGTTGGCCGTCTCGGCCTCCGCGAGTTCGCGCTTCAGCCGCTCGTTTTCCCGCTCGAGGCGGGTCACCTCGCGGCGCTCGCGGGCCTCCTTGCGCTCCTCGCGGCGGGCCGCCGACAGCTCCGACTCCAACTCCTCGACGCGGTCGTCCTTCCGGTCGACGGTCTCCTCGAGGTCGTCGATGTGGCCCTCCAGGCGGTCGATGCGGGCCTTCAGGCGCTTGATCTTCTTTTCCTCGGCGGTCAGCTCCCGGGGGTCGTGGTCGGTCGACTCCTCGTCGCCGTCGTCGTCGTCGGTCAGGTCGTCGACGACGGCCTCGACGCTGTCGTCGCCGCCGACGACGCGGGCGATGACCTCCCCGCGGTCCAGTCGCGGCGGCGTCCGGGCGGCGATCCGCTCGAACTGGTCGACGTGGTCGTCGAAGGCGAACAGTGCCGCCGCCAGCGCGTCCCGCTCGTGGTCGTCGTCGTACGGCTCCTCGCGGGTGCGGTGGAGCTTCTCGTCGACCGGCAGGTCCCGCTCGGGAATCCAGCCGCCGGCGTCGAAGCTCCGGCGGATCTTCTCGACGGTCTCCGGCATCGGCTCGACGTCGGCCGCCACCAGCACCGGCCGGCCGTGCTCGATGATCCACTCGATGACCTCGGCGGTGTCGTCCCGGGGTCGATGCCGACGACGACGTGGTCCCGGCGGGTGGCCAGCGGCCGGTACTCGATGCCGTCGCGGCGCTCCCGCTCGATCTCGACGCGGACGTCGCCGGAGCGCCGCGCCGACACCGGAATCTCGTCGGGCGTCGCCTCCACCTCGAACAGCGCCTGCGAGAAGCCGCCGTACTTCTCGGTGACGTCCCGCTCGAAGACGAGGTCGGCGGCCTCGAGTTCGGACTCGACCTCGCGGGCGGCCTTTTTGACCGAGCCGTGGATGCGGCGGGTGTAGCGGTCCTCGCTCCAGCCGCCCCCGCCGCCCGTCGAGCGACCGCGGGCGACCTTCACCTCGGTCGTGTCGGTGAACGCCGACACCTCGTAGCCGACGTTGCGGGCCGCCAGCCGGGCGGCGGCCTCCGCCTCCTTCATCGGCGGTTTCCCGTACGGGACGCCGTGGCGGGCGGCGACCCGCGACAGCGGCTCCGGCCGCTCGTCGCCCGTCACCTGCACCAGCTTCGTCCCGCTCGGCAGTTCCCGCAGGAAGGCCACAAGCGCGCCCTTGTCCTCGGCGAGTTCGTACGTGTTGTCGGTCGCGACGATGGCCGGCTCCTCGGACCGGATGCGCCGGCGGAGTTTCCGCCGGCTGACCACGTCGCGGTCCATCTCGTCGCCGTCGACGGTGACGACGGCATACGAGGGCGCCTGGCCGCGGACGTCGCCGCTCTGGACGTCGACGCCGAAGATGAGCGAGTCGAGGGCGCTCGTGCGCGTGCTCACGGCCACCGGTAGGCGTCGGTCGAGTATTAAACCCCCGTGCCGGAAGCGCCGTCGCGGCCACCGCCCCTCCGGGCCCGGGTTTATGTCTCCCGGTGACGACCTCCGGCCATGGCACGATACTTCGAGGACCTCGAGGCGGGCGACGTTTACGAGCCCGACGGTCGCTACGAGTTCGACGCGGCGAACATCAAGGAGTTCGCCGAGCAGTACGACCCCCAGCCGTTCCACGTCGACGAGGCGGCCGCCGAGGAGTCCATCTTCGGCGGGCTCGCGGCGTCCGGCTGGCACACCGCTTCGGCGTGTATGCGGCTGCTGGTCGACGGCTTCCTGGATCCCGAGACGTCGATGGGCGCGAGCGGCGTCGAGGAGCTGCGGTGGATCGAGCCGGTCCACCCCGGCGACACGCTCCGCGTCGAGGTGGCGGTCCTCGACAAGCGGGTCTCCGAGAGCCGCCCGGAGATGGGCCACGTCCGCATGACGCTGACCGGGTACAACCAGGACGAGGACCCGGTCATCGAGTGGACCTCGACCGGCATGTACCGCCGGCGGAACCCCGGCGGGTAGCCACCGGCGGAACCGCGAGAAGCGGTCGCCGGCGGGCGCTACTCGAGGGCCGCCCGGTACCGGGCGACGGGATCGTCGACGGGGCCGTCGAAGGCGACCGTCCCGTCGGCCAGCACCGTCAGCCGGTCGAAGGCGTCGGCGAACGCCTCGACGTTATGCGTCGAGACGACGACGGAGCGCTTCTCGCCGGGGTAGTCGGCGAGAAAGGCGACGATGCGCCGCCGGGAGAAGTCGTCGACGTCGGTCAGCGGCTCGTCGAGCAGCAGGTACCGCGGCCGCTTGATCATCGCCAGCGCGAGGTCGAGCTTCGTCCGGAAGCCCCCCGAGAGGTCGCCGGCCTTCCGGTGGGCGGCGGGGCCGAGCCGCAGTGCCTCCAGCAGCGTCTCGGTCCAGTCGGTCGGCGGCGGGTCGGCGGCGAACGACCGGAACACCGAGAGGTTCTCCCGGACGGTGAGATCGGGGTAGAACCGCGGCCGCTGGAAGCCGACGCCGACGGCGGCGTCGGGGCGGTCGAACTGACACCGCCGACAGCGCCGTCACGTCGCCGTACCGCTTGGAGGCCGCCTCGACGGCGAAGGCGGCGTTACCCACCGACACCACCCCGGTCGTAGCGCCGGATCGCGGCGCCGAGCAGCAGCACCGCGGCGCCGGCGGCGGCGACGAGCCACGTCACCGCGTCGGCGTAGAACGACAGCGACCCGCCCCGGAGCATCGTCCCCCGCAGCGCCACCAGCGAGTGGTGCGTCGGCAGCGCCCGCGCGATGGTCAGCCGCAGCGCCGAGTAGAAGCCGACGGGGTAGACCAGCCCCGACAGCGCCAGAACGCCGACCGCGAGCCCGAGGTTGACGAACACCGCCGCCTGCCGGAGCCGCAGGGCGAACAGAACCGCCAGCCCCGCCGCCGCGGTGTAGAGAAACGACAGCCCGAGCACGGCGAGCGTCTCGACGCCGAGGGCGTCGAAGCCGTAGCCGTAGTACCGTGCCGCCGCCGACGCCACCCCCGCCGGCACGACCACGAGCAGTCCGTAGAACAGCAGCTTGGCGGCGACGACGTACTCGAGTCGCGTCTCCGTCCGCAGCCGGTCCATCACGCGACGCTCCTCCCGGACCTGGTAGGGGACGTAGACGAGCGCGTACAGCACGACCAGCGCGAACAGCGCCGACGGGAGCATGAACTCCGACAGCGCCCGCTCGGTGCCGACGGCCTCCTGTTCGAGGGAGACCGTCGCCGGGAAGGCGTCGTCGAACCGCGACTCCAACAGGCCGAGGGTCAGCGCCGCCGGGTCCGAAAGCGGCGCGTTCGTCCGGTCGGTGATCACCGTCACCGTCGCCTCGGCGTCGGCGTCGGTGAGGTCCGGCGGGACGACGAACGTCAGATACACCTCCTCACGCCGCATCGCCCGGACGGCGGCCGCCCGGTCGTCGTAGTCGACCGGCGTCGCGAAGAAGCCGACGGCGCCGCGGACGAGCCGCACGTCCGACTCGGTGGTCGCCTCCCCGGCGGGCGCGACGGCCACGGGGAGGTCCTGCGGGATGGTCTGCTGGTAGACCGACGTCCCGGCCGCCAGCGCCGCCGGCACGACCACCAGCAGGACGACGAACAGCCCGAGGTTCCGCCGGACCGTGATGGCTTCCTTCCGGAGCAGCGCCAGCGGCCCCATCAGAGGTACCCGGCGAGAACGGCCGCTCCCTCGACGTCGCCGCGGTAGCTGACGGTCACGATGTCGTCGTCCTGGTCGACCGCGATGTTCGACAACTCGGCGGCGACGGCGTCGTCGGCGTCGTTCCGCAGGAACGAGCGGACGGTGACGGTGAAGTCGGCCATTTCGCGGGCGTCGCTCCGCGAGTCGGCCCGCAGTTCGGCGTCGACGGCGACCGACGAGCCGTCCGTCGCGTAGGCGACCGTCCCGACGGTCGCCAGCTCGTAGACGTCCAGCGAGGCGATGTCCGGCACTCGGTCGTCGTCGTCCGGCGGGAGGTACGCCCGGGGGTCGTCCGTGGCCGCGACGACGGACGTCGCCGGCGTGTCGTCGCCGGTCACCCTGGCGTCCTCGAGGGCACCGGCGACCGTCCCGGACGCCGACCCGCGGTCGGCGCGGGCCGTCTCGATGGCCGCCTCGACGGCCGCCTCGCTGCCGACCGCGTACCGACCGTCGGCGACGGACCCCAGGTAGTCGGTCTCGGGGCCGCCGTCGGTCGGCTCGTAGACGGTGCCGCCCTCGTGGTCGCGGGGCTCGTAGGCGAGACCGGTGGCGGACTCGACGGCGTCGGCGACGGTCGCCTCGGACCACTCGCCGTCGACGACGTAGGCGGCGAACTCCCCGCGCGGCTCGTCGGCGAAGATCACGACGGTGTCGGCCTCGGCCACCGACAACCCGGTCCGGGACTCGAACTCCGCGACGAGGCCGGCGTCGTCGTCCGCGCCGGCCGCGCCGCCGCCGTACGCCGCCAGCAGCCGCTCGGTCGCCTCGCGGGCCGCAGACGCGTCGGTCCCGTACAGCTGCGCGGTGTCGGCCCGGACGAGCACCCCCGTCCCGGCCGGTGCCTGGTCGGTCGGCGCGCCGGGGTCGACCGACTCCGAGTCGTTACAGCCGGCCAGTCCCGTCAAGAGTGCCGCCGCGCCGGCCGACAGCAGTTGCCGCCGGTCGAGCGGGAACGTCGAGTGCATCGTTAGCCACCACGACAGGTCCGAGTAAATGCTTTCGGTCGCTTCGGGGGGCCGTGTCCGGTCAGCGAGAGCCGGTCGGTCGACCGGTGTCGGGTGGGGACTCGAACGGGATCGACCACTCGCAATGCGAGGGCGAGCGAGCGCAGCGAGCGAGGCCTCGGGAAGCAGCGAGCGGGAGGAGCGACGTCGGGAGCGACGACACGGGAACGTGGTTCGAACGACGGCTCCGCGAGCCGTCGTTCGTCATACCGGAAGAGCGAAGCTCTTCCGTAGATCGCGGATCTCCGATCCGCTCACTCCCGGAACTCGCTGATTTCCGGAGACAGCGATAACCGCTCGGGAACGGGACGTCGAGACCGTCGCCGTCGTCCGGCAGCAGCACCCGCTCGCCGTCGAAGGCCGCCCGGGCCTCCCGCAGGAGGGGGTCGGGGTCGCCGGCGTACCGCGAGGAGAGGTGGACGAGCGCGAGCCGGCGGGCGCCGGCGTCGTTCGCCACCGCGGCGGCCTCGGCGGCCGTCGCGTGGGCCGTCCGGTCGGCGCGGTCGGCGCGGTCGGCGGCGAAGGTGGCGTCGTGGATCAGCAGGTCGGCGTCGGCGGCGGCCTCGACGGTCGCCGCCGTCGGCCGCGTGTCGCCGGTGTACACCACCCGCCGGCCGGGCCGGGGGTCGCCGACGACCTGGTCCGGCTCGACGACGGTGCCGTCTTCGAGTTCGACGGTCTCGCCGGCGTGGAGCCGCTGGAACTTCGGGCCGACGGGGACGCCCAGCTCCTCGGCCCGCTCGCGGTCGAAGCGACCCTTCCGTTCGTCCTCGATCAGCGCGTAGCCGACCGACCGGGTGTCGTGGTCGGTCTCGAAGGCCCGCACCTCGTAGCCGTCGGCGTCCAGCGCGTACCGGCCGGCGCGTGTACTGCCAGCGGTTCCGTCCGGTCATTGAAATCCATCGTCTGCAGCAGCCCCGGAACGCCGAGGACGTGGTCGCCGTGGAGGTGCGTGACGAAGACGTGGGAGACGTCGAAGCCGGTTCCGAACCGCATCATCTGTCGCTGGGTGCCTTCGCCGCAGTCGAACAGCATGCGCTCGCCCTCCCGGCGGAGGAAGATTCCGCTCGTGTTCCGCCGGGTCGTCGGCACGGCCCCGCCGGTCCCGAGGAACGCCACGCGCAGCGACATACCGGAACGGAGTGGCGACGCGGTTAAACCGACTTCGGTGCGTAGTCGGAGAGACTCGACCTTTTTATGATTCTATACTGTGTGTATGTATCATGATGCCCTCCCGGCGGGAGATACTTGTAGTCGGGACCGCCGCATTTTGTGCGGGGTGTACCGAGATCGGCACCGGATCCGGAGTGGAGTCCCGAGAGACCCCTACAGAAACCACTGACACACCGACCTCGGAGCCCGTCCCGGACGTGCGGGTCAAAAACGAGCAGGAACGAACGGTGAACGCCAAGATAGCCGTCGACCGAGCCTCCGAAGACGATGACGACACGGTGTTTACCGACGAAGTGACCCTCGATCCGGATGGCATCGTCGATCTCGACGATGTCTATTCCGGTAGTGCCACGTACCGTTTCACCGTCGAACTTGAGAGCGGACCGTCCCAAACGACCGAGATTGAGACTGAACAGAGCCGATACAGCGTCGTGTCGATCCGTATAGAGGACGCCATCCGGATCGTGCGACTTAATGTCAGCCCCCCACCCACGCCCACGCCCACGAACTCCCCCTGACTCCCAGCAACGAATCGAGCGAACGAGAAAGCCGCCGAACGGAGTAGCCCATCGGGTACGTCACACATTCTGACGGCCGATCGGCCAGCGCAGCGCCAGCGTGGACCGGCCGTATCTGGGTGTGAAACTGTTCACAGTCACTGTTCGGCGCTCTGGTGCTCCGGTGGTTCAGGAGTTCGGAGCTGGTCAATCGAACTTGCCACTGCTCTCCGATCCATTCACGGTCTGCAAGCCGAGCAATGGACTGACCTCAGGGCTGAGAGAGCGCCACCACGTCACCGAATGGCTTCGAGATGTCGCGCATCTGGATTGCCGCAAATCGTTCGTGGTCGGCACAACGGGTGTCCGTCACAATGGCTGTATGGGCTCCCGTTTCCAAGGAATGTCAGCCGACTTAGACGTACCGGAACCACTCGTCGTAGCCGCCGAGCTCGCCGTCGACGAGGTCGAAGAACTGCTGTTGGAGCTCCTCGGTCACCGGGCCGCGGGAGCCGTTGCCGATTTCGGTGTCGTCGACGCTCCGGATCGGCGTCACCTCCGCGGCCGTCCCCGAGAAGAACAGCTCGTCGGCGGTGTACAGCTCCCCGCGGGAGATGCTGGCGTCGTCGTGGACCGTGTAGCCGAGGTCCCGCGCCAGCTGGATGACGGTGTCGCGGGTGATGCCGTCGAGGATGGACTCCGCCAGGCCCGTGGTGTATATCTCGCCGTCGTCGATCATGAAGATGTTCTCGCCGGGGCCCTCCGCGACCTTGCCTTCCTTGTTGAGGACGATGGCCTCGACGTAGCCGTTCCGGCGGGCCTCCTCGCCGGCCAGCATCGAGTTGATGTACGGCCCCGTGGCCTTGACGTTGGTCGGGATCTGGCTGGAGGCGTGTTTCCGCCACGACGACACCATCACGTCGACGCCGTTCTGGAGGGCGTCCTCGCCGAGGTACGCCCCCCACGGCCAGCAGGCGATCATCGTCTCCGTCGGGCAGTCGCCCGGCGAGACGCCCAGCGAGTCGTAGCCGTAGTAGACCAGCGGCCGGACGTAACAGGACCGGAGCTCCTGGCTGCGGATCAGCTCCATCGTCGCCTCCGTCAGCTCGCCGCGGCTGTGCCGAACGTCGAGATCGAGCACCTTCGCGGAGTCGAACAGCCGGTCGAGGTGTTCCTCCCACCGGAAGATCGCCGGGCCGTCGGCGGTGTCGTAACACCGTGCCCCCTCGAAAACCCCCGTCCCGTAGTGCAGCGAGTGCGTCAGCACGTGGACCTGCGCGTCGTCCCAGTCGACGAACTCGCCGTCCTGCCAGATGGTATCGACGTCCATCTCCTCGAAGGACATAGTCGACACGTGGAGGCGGCGCGTAATGAGTCTTGACGATTCCGCCGCGCTCGGGGTGGGTGACGGCGGCCCGGTCAGTCGAACCGCTCGAGGAGGTCGTCGCCCTCGACGTAGACGAGGCCGTTGCGGTCGGCGTAGGCACGGGCGGCCGTCGGCGACAGCGCGCCGTCGGCCTCGTCGAGCATCTCGCAGACGACGACCGCCGGGGCGACGCCGGCGGCCTCGGCCAGCGCCACCCCGAGTTCGGTGTGGCCCCGGCGGTCCGCGAGCAGATCCGGCGCCGCCCGCAGCAGGTGGACGTGGCCGGGCGCCCGGAAGCGGTCGGCGAACCCCTCCGGGCCGGCGGCGACGGCGTCGCGGGCCACGTCGCCCGCCAGCGCCGTCGCACGGCGGACCTCGGCGGCCGCCTCTCCGAGCGCCGAGATGGTGAGCGCGCGGTCCTCGTCCGTGATGCCGGTGAAGACGTCGCGGTGGTTGACCGCGAGGGAGAACGACGAGCGGTCGCCGTAGGAGAGTTCGTGGGCGCCGGCGGCGGGGTGATCCAGCGTCTCGCGGACGAACGGCAGCTCCCAGGTCGCACAGACGTCGTCGGGGAGCGCGACGCAGACCAGCCCGCCGGCGTCGTTGCGCATCCGGGCGACGTCGTCGGCGTCGACGGCGGCAGCGGGGTAGACGAGGTCGATTTCGCCCTCGCGGTCGGCGGCATCGTGGACGAGCACCGGGGCGCCGGCGGCGAAAGCGGCGACGGCGTCGTCGACGCCCCGCCGGGCACCCCTCGGGTCGCTACTCCGAGACATGGACCGTGAGGGGGTCGCCGTCCTCGAGGCACAGTTCGTCCCGGAGGCGGTCGGGCGCGATGAGCTCCAGCTGGTCCTCGCCGTGGTGGGTCCGCTCCGGCGCGATGACGTGAGCCGTCCCGTGGCGGCCGGTATCGGCCTCGACGGTCGCCGGCCAGCAGAACGCCGGCCCGTAGGTCCGCTCGTCGTCCTCCCAGCCGTCGATGTCGACCGGCTCGAGGGCATCCATCCGGGCGCGGTCGCGGACGCTCTCGCCGTCCAACTCGACGTTCAGCGTCCCCTCGAACGGCTCGTAGCCCAGCCGCTCGCGGAACTGTCGCATGTAACCGGGCAGCGAGATGTAGTGCCGCCCCTCGCCCATGCCGCTGGTGACGGTGCCCGACAGCTCGACGCCGGCGTCGCCCTCAAAGAGCCGGCGGTAGTCGGCGTACTCCCGCTGGAGGGCCCGCCGCCCGGAGTCGGTGACGGCGACCAGCTGGCCGTCGCCGGTCATCTCGCGTTCGAGGTACTCGGCGTTCTCGAGCCGCTGGAGCCGCCGCGATGCCGTCTGGGTCGACGCGTCGAGCCGGTCGGCCAGGGCGGCGCAGGTCACCGCCGTCCGGCCGTCGAGCGCGCCGTCGAGGGCGACGAGC
>PXSC01000118.1 GCA_003023535.1 Halobacteriales archaeon QS_9_70_65
GCCGCGAGGGACCGGAGGTCCCTCGGCCCGCTCGCGCGGCGACGCCGCGCGAGGACACCGCAGGCCGACGGCCGAGGAGCGTGGTTCGAAAGACGGCTCGCAGAGCCGTCTTTCGTCATCCCGGAAGAGCTTCGCTCTTCCGTAGATTGCGGATCTCCGATCCGCTCACTCCCGGAAATCGCTGATTTCCGGAGACAGCGAGCCGCGGCGCCCCGAGCGCCGCGAGGGCTTTCGAGGCGTCTACGTCGGAGCAAGCGTAAGCTAACTCAATCATTCTATACAAGCCCTCTACCGACCAGTCGGTACCGATGAGACCACACCGGCCAGAGGATACGGCGTTCGCTCACTCGACGTAGCGGTACTTCCGCTCACCCATCCGGCCCCAGCCGTCGAAGACGAACTCGCCGTCGGGGACGGTGAACTCCTCGCCGTTGGTCTCCTCGTCGAAGTTGTGGGCGTCGTGGACGTCCTCGTACTCCGCGAAGGAGAGGTCGTAGCGGGACGCCAGCCGGTCGTCGATATTGAGCGCCTCGATCTCCTCGCGGTAGTTCTCCTGGATCGTCTCGACGTGGATCTCCGCCTGCGCGCCGGAGCCGTAGGAGCCGACGAGCAGCCGCCGTCCGGTGAGGTCCTCGCCGGCCTCCGCGAGCGCCTTGATCGCGGAGACGCGGGCGACGTGGACCGACCCGGTGTACCAGTTGCCGACCTCGCGGGCGAGGTCCAGCGTCGGGTCGATGGTCTCGTCGTACCACTCCCGGTAGCGGTCGGTTTCCTTCAGGGCGTCGGTGTAGTCGCTCAGCGCCTCCCGGTAGGCGTCCTCGTCGTCGAAGGCCTCCGGGCGGGGCTGGCGGCCGATCTCCTCGGCCAGTTCGGCCTCGATTTCCGTGTCGCGGGTGACGTGACGGTACGCCAGCACGGCGGCCTTCCGGACCATTCCCGGGAACGGGGTGTGGAACGGCCCGAGCCGGAAGTCCTCGGGGTGGATGTCGCCGCCGACGGACTCGTAATCGACCAGCGCCTCCCGCATCCGCGCGAGGTACACCTTCACCGAGCGCTTGCCGTCGACGCTGGGGAACTGCTGCTGCGGCTTGAGGAAGTCCGTCTCGTCGGCGCTACCGTACCCCTGTGCGGTCGACAGCTCCACGAGATCGGGCTCTTCGTCGATGAGCATCGCGACGGCACCGGCGCCCTGGGTGGCCTCGCCGGGGTCGTCCCGCGCGTAGAGGGCGGTGTCGGTCGCGACCACCAGCGCCGCCCGGCCGCGGTTCCGGCCCGCGCGGATCCAATTGTATGCGTCGTCGATGCTCTGGGTGCCGGCCATGCAGGCGAACTTGCGTTCGCCCTTGTTGGCGTGGTGGAAGTCGCCGTCGAACACCTGCTCCAGACAGCCCGCGATGTACGTCGAGACGGGCTTGGAGTGGTCGAACGCCGACTCCGTGCCGACGTCGATGCGGCCGATGTCCGCGGGTTCGAGACCCTTTCGCTCCATCAGCCGGTGGGCGGCGTTGGCGCCCATCGTTACGATGTCCTCGTAGGTGTCCGGCAGGGAACTGGCGTACAGCCCCAGCCCCTTCGTGTACTTGCCGGGGTCGTCGCCCATCGCCGGGGCGAACGTCTCCGCGAGGTCGAGTTTCAGCTTGCCGGTGTGTATCTCGATGCCGTCGATACCGACGCTCTGTTCGGACATGGGCGCATCCAAACGCGACCGATATAAGTGTCTGTCGACCCGGAATTCGTCGATTGTCGAAGTGACTCCCGGCTCGGCCGCTGCGGCCGGTCGTCCCGGCGCGGAGCGGATACCGTCAGTCGACCGGGGTCCTCCGGGCGACGGCTGCGCGGCCTCGTGTGCGGGCGAGTTGGGTTACGTGACGCCGGTCGCCTTGTCGGCATTGTCGATTTCGGTATCCTTCTTAATCTGACCCCCGGTAATGTCGTCGATGTACTTCAGCTCCCCGCCCTTGAGATACATGACCTCCAGTTCGCCATCGTCGTCCCAGTCGACTGCCGCGACGGGGGCTTTGTCGACGCCGGTGTCGAGTTCGGGTCCGTTTCCGTTGCTGTCGACGAGAAGAAGGCGCTTCGAATCGTCGACCATCGGAATCCTGGCCGTGCCATTGCCGTTGAAGTCGGCCGGTCGCCCGAGGCCGACGCTGCTCCCGACTTGATCGTAAATTAATTTTCCCGTGTTACCGTCAGGCACGGCCCCCGGCTCGAAGTACCGAAGGTTTTGGCTGCTGCCCACGTAGACGAGTTCGTTGGCATCGTCGCTGTCAATGTTCGCGGGCCCAGCCACGGCATCAACCCCGTTGGGGTTCACGACCTCAACGTCTCCCTCAGAGGGGTTCGTTCGGTAAATTTTCGACTGTCCCTCGCCGGCGAAGTACACCGAGGTTTCGGCACCGTCCCACCGGCCGACGCCCAGTAGCGACGGCGAGTACGCACCTTTCGACGAGAGTTCCGTCACGCTTCCGTCCTGGTCGACGATATGTACCTTCGAACCACCGCTCGGGACGTACGGAATATCGTTAGTGCCGTCATTATTGATGTCGGCGACGGGCGGCCCGAGCACGTCGGCCTTAGGATCGAGCGTCGTCGTTCTATCCGGCTGTTCCGCCGTCGTTACGTTCTCGGTGTCGTCGGTGAAGACCGCGCCCCTGAACGGGATGAGGTTCTCGACGGTGACGTTGATAACGTCCCCGGAGCCCCCGCTCGCGGCGTACATCTTCATCGTCCCGTTGGATCGTGCCCGCATGCGCGTCAGGGTCCGCCCGTCCGAACCGGTCTCGTTCGTGGCTGGAGCGACGGTCCCGACGGTGTCGTTGCTGACCGAGAAGCTGACGGTCGCGTCCTGCGCCGCCGGGGTGGTTTCGGCGGTCAGACCCAGCGTCTTCGAGACGCTCGCGTCCAGCGTACACTGCGTGTCCGAACACGACGTCGTTCCTGATTCGCCGCTGGGGTCGAGCCACTCGGTGTCGTACGCCGCGTCGCCGCTCGTTCCGGTATCGTCGCCCGTTCCGGTGTCGCTCGGCGGGCTGAACGCCGGGTCGCCGTCGAGGCCGACGACCGCACACGACACCCGGTAGTCGCCACCGGTGAAGTTCAACTCGACCCGGTCGCCGACGTCGGTCGCGGTCACGTTCGAGCGGTCCGCGAGAATGTCCTCCTCCCAGGTCGCGTTGTCGAACCGGCTCGGCAGCGTTATGTCCGGGTTCGTCAGCGTCGTCGTGTGGCGGTTCGAGCCGTTCAACTCCAGGCTGTAGCTACCGACGCCGTTCTCGTCGACCGAACCGTTGAGCAGGTAGAGGCTGATCTCGTCGGTGCCGCCGCCCGAACGGACCAGCCGCTGGTCGTACCGGGTGCCGCCCTCGAACTCCCGCGACAGTACCCGACTCTCGTAGCCGACCGCTCGGGGCTCCCTGAACTCGTTGTACCCCGGCGTGTAGACCAGCGACCGCGTGGTCGCGGTGCCGCCATCGGCCCGGCAGATGTTCTCGCTTGTGGCGAACTCGACGTCGCCCGGCGCCGTCGTCTCGAGGCGGCCGGCCGCCGGCGGCGGGTTGAGCGCGAACGCCCGCGACGGATACTGGGTGCCGAGCGCGATGCTCGTCGACCTGGTGTCGGCCTCTCCGACCGCGTTGACCACGCCGCCCTGGAGCCGGGCGAACTGATCTTCGACCGTCTGGAAGTGCTCGGCCTCGACCTCGGCGTTCTGGTCCGGGACGGCGAAGGCCTGGTAGCCGGAGAAAGCGAGGATGAGAACCGTGAATATCAGCAGGCCGCGACGGGTCGAGCGGCGGGGCCGCGCCGCGGGACGTCGTCGCCTCCGACAGAACTGAGCACACCCGGTCGGCGGCGGGGCCTCCGGGGACGGCCCGCGGCCGTCGTTACCCGTCGTCCTCGTCGATGACCTCGGGGTCGGCCAGCGCCGTCCCCAGGGAGTCCAGCCCGTTGACCCACTCGGCGACGAGTCCGTAGTCGATCTCCTCGGCGACCTCCATGTCGAGCGTTCCGCCCTCGAACAGCAGCGTCCCGGCCTTCGCGCAGTACGCCAGGGCGGTGTCGAGGTCCTCCTGTTCCTCGGCGTCGGCGGCGGCCCGGACGTACTCCTCGAGGGCTGCCGCCGCCGTGAGATCGTCGTCGTACTCCGCCGGCCCTCCGGCGACGTACTCCTCGGCCGCGTAGAAGACGCAGACGAGCGACGTCTGGACGCCGTCGATCAGCATCAGCTTCTCCTCGTCGTCGAACTCCACCTCCGAGAGCACGATGTCGCGGATCCGGCCCAGCTCCTCGAGGGCCGCCTCCTCGCCGAGCTCGTCGTCGTCGTACTCCGTGACGATCTTCGCGACCGCGATGGCCGTGTCGTCCTGGAGGTTCAGGAGCAGCCGCGCCGAGTCCTCCTCGTCCGGGTCGATGTCCTCCTCGCGGAGCCTGTCGAGCCAGTTGTTCCACCGTTCCTCGGTGTAGTACTCGCCGGGAGGCGTGCTCATG
>PXSC01000119.1 GCA_003023535.1 Halobacteriales archaeon QS_9_70_65
GACGCGGTCGCAGATCTTGAAGGCGTCCTGCAGCGGCATGTTGGGCGCGTAGTCCAGCAGCCGGTCGTTCGGGATGACGATGACGGTGTCGGCGACCGCACGCAGTCGCTCGAGGCCGGCGTCGGCGTTGGCCCGGCGCCGCTCGCCCTCCGCGGTGAACGGGATGGTGACGATGGCGATGGTCAGGGCCCCGGCGTCCTGGGCGGCCTGTGCGACGACGGGCGCCGAACCGGTGCCGGTGCCGCCGCCGAGGCCGGCGGTGATGAACACCATGTCGGAGTCGTCGATCTCCCCGGAGATGTCGTCGAGGTTCTCCTGGGCGGCCTCCTCGCCGATCTTCGGGACGGAGCCGGCCCCCCGGCCGCCGGTCCGCTGGCGGCCGATGAGGATCTTCGTGTCGGCCTCGACCTCGGTGGCGAGGTGCTGGGCGTCGGTGTTGGCGGCGACCAGTTTCGCCCCGTGGATGCCGGCCGCGGACATTCGGGTGACGGTGTTGCCGCCGGCGCCGCCGCAGCCGACCACCGAGATGTTCGTCTCGAGGTCCTTCACGACGCCTGCCAGCTCCTCGTCGGTCATCGTGCCCGACCCTTTGACGTCCGCGCTGGCGTCGCTCGGTGCCGACTCCCCGGTCGGCGCCTCCCCGTCTTCGTCCGTCTCGCCGATGGCGTCCTCGATTATCGAGTCCATTATGCGTGCCGCTGTAGCGCACACGAGTAAAGTATCTTTCCCAGATGTCTGACGCCAGTCAGACGATTTCGCGCCGGTTCCGGGCTGCGGTTCGTCTCGAGGAATAAACCAAAGACGACGATATAAAAAGCCGGGCGGCTCAGCGCGGGAAGCGACGCTCGCGCGCGCTCCGGACGTCGTCGGGCGCGACCGTCTCGCCGTCGACCTCGACGGGGTGGCCGTCGGCGAGCCGGCCGAACGCCGGGCCCTCCTCGACGTCGGCCGCCCGCGCCAGCGCCGGGTCGAACGCCTCCCGGACGGCGACGACCTCGTCGTCGCGGACCTCGACCGCGTCGAACTTCGACTCCAGCACCGCCGCCAGTGCCGCGACGACGTCGCGGCGGTCGTCGGCGTCGGCCAGCGCGACCGGGCCGGCGACGACCGTCCCGCCCTCCTCGGTGTCGTAGGCCAGCGCCCGCTCGTCGACCGCCTTCCGGGTTGCCTCGCGGTCGACGCCGACCGCCGCCGACAGCAGCTCCTCGGGCAGCTCGGCGACGGCGAACTCGCCGTCGTAGCCCGCCGCCGGCGTCCCGAAGCGGAGCCCTGCCTCGACGGCCGCAAGCGTCGACTCGACGTCCCCGACCAGCTCCAGCGGCACGCCGGTCGTCTCCCGGAGCCACGTCTCCGAGACGGTCTCGAAGCCCAGCTCGTCGATCACTTCGACGAGGCCAGGCCGGTCGCCGTCGACGAGGGCGAACTCGGTGCCGCTCATCGCGAAGGCCTTGCCGACCACCGCCTTCGACTCGCGGGGGTCGCCCATCGCCTCCAGCGCCCAGTCGGCGGCGACGTGGCCGACCCGCCAGTCGGTCTCGACGAGCACGCGGTCGAACCGGGGTGCGTAGTGGCCGCCGCCGAAGCCGACGACCGTCCGGTAGTGCGTCGGCGCCGTCTCCCGCAACGCGAGAACCGCGCGGGCGACCGCTTCGGCGCCCGCCGGGTCGGTCCACTCGTCCTCGCCGCTGCCCAGCTCGACGAACAGCGACGGGCAGCCGACGGTACTCGGGCCGTGGTGGGTGCACTCGACGCCGACGCCGTAGCCCTCGGGGGCGTGGTCGGCGAAGGCCCGCCGAACGGCCCGCAGCGCGTTCGGGGCGGCACGGGCGAGGGACCTATCGCCGCCGCCGTACTCCGCCGGCCCGACGTTGCCCGTCGCGTGGGCCGTCAGCAGCGGCCCCGTCTCCCCCGAGTGCCGGGAGGCGAAGACGAGCAGGTCGGGGTCGTCGAAGGCCGCCGCGGCGCCGTCGAGGCGGAGATGCAGGTCGTCGAACGTCCGCAGTTCGGCGCCGTCGGTCCGGTAGTACGTGCCGCCGCCCGCCGCGTCGCTGCGGCGTCCGTCCTCGCGTTCGGTCCAGTCGGCCAGTTCCAGCAGGCGGTCGCCGATGCGTTCGGAGGCGACGTCGGCACGGGAGACGACGACGGCGAGCATACCGTCGCTCGGGCCCGCCGGAATAAAGCCGCGACGGTCGGCGCCGCTACATCAGTCGTCGTCGGCCGTCGGCGGGGTCGCCCGCTCGGTCGCCGGATTCGACGGGCTCGACCACGCCGACCACTCGAGGTCGCCCTCGTAGTCGAACGCGCGGCCGTCCTGCTCGGGGTCGACGACCGTCAGCGAGAGCCAGCCGCCGTCCAGCAGGCCGGTCACGGCCGCCTCGGCCAGCACCTCGGTCACGCGCTCGAGGGGCGCGTAGATGACGACCGACAGCCGGAGCGGCCGGTGGTACGGCTCGCCGTCGGCGCCGACAAGTGACTGCGCCGGCAGCCCGGTTTGCAGGTCGCCGCCGTTGCCCTGGTAGACGCCGACGTTGCCGACGGGGTTCTGCGTCACCTTCGAGCCGCTGCCGTAGGCCGCGTTGTCGACCGTCGCGAAGTAGTACTGGGCGTTGATCCACTGGGTGACGACCATCGGGCCGGCGACGATGGCTGCCAGGGCGTCGCCGTCGGGATCCGTCGCCGGGTCGTAGGAGTGGAGAAACGCCCGGCCGTCCAGGTCGAGGTCGTCGGTGAGCGCCCGCGGGCCGATCACGAAGCCCGCGTTGCCCGCCAGCCCCCACTCCGGGCGCGTCTCCGCCCAGTCGGCCGCCCGGCGCTCGGTCTCGCGGACGCCCGCGTCCTCGGCGCCCATGTCGCCGGCCCGCTCGGCGGCGGCGCCGGCGCGGGCGGTCTCGAAGTCGTCCCGGAGCCGTTCGACGTCGGCCGCGTGGCTCTCCGGGACGTCGCCGTCGTACAGCGTCACTTCGTCGGTGGTGGTGTCGTGCTCGCCCGCCAGGAAGACGGTGTCCTCGGGGACGTCGATGCCCCGCTCCCGGAGCGCCGCCCGCACGGCCTCGTCGTTGCAGATGGCCGCCAGCACGCGGGCGTTCGGACCGCCGGGGTTGCCGGCGCAGGCGCCGCAGTCGAGACTCGCGTCGAAGGGGTTGTTCGCCGTCTGACTCGCGTGGCCGACGAAGACGACCACGCGGGCGAACGCCTCCCACCCCATGAGCTCGAACGCCGAGGCGGCGTAGTCGACTTTCTCCTCGAGGGTGAGCCCCTCAGGGAGTTCGTGGACCGACTCGGGGTCGTAATCGACGCTCGGCTCGCAGAACTCGTGGACGTCGGGGCGGCGCTCGTCGGCGGCCTCGAGGAGGTCGTGGACGCGGCCGGGTAGCAGCGTCCGGGCGGCGAGGGCGGCCCCGTAGCCGGCGCCGGCGCTCTCGACGAAGCTGAACGCCGTCGCGGCGTTGGACTTCAGCCGCTTCACCGCCGCCCGCCCGGCCTCGAGGACGCTCGTCCGGCGGTCGTAGGCCGTCCGCGCGTCGTCGGACCCGTCGGCCGGCCGGTCGGCGATGCGGTGCCGTGCATCGACGATAGGCGGGCAGGCGTCGACGGTCATGTCCGAGTCGTAGCCGGCGTGCCGCATCGGAATCCCGAAGAAGCCGGCGTAGCCGTGGGTCTCGTAGTCGCCGGCGGCCTCGAGGTGCCGGCGGACGATCTCCGAGCGGGTGTCGATGCAGAACACCAGCTGGGCGTCCGGGAGCGCCAGCCGGGCCGCGAGGTAGCCGGCCAGCGTGATGGGGTAGGTCGACTGCCAGGCGCCGCCGTCGTCGATCCGGCGCCTGACGAGCCCGGTCCAGCCGGGCAGCGCCGTCAGCTGGCGTTCGAGAACCTCGGACCACTCGTCGACGGGGCGGTCGACGAGCCGCTCGCGGACCGCCTCCAGTGGGTCGTCCGGTAGTTCGGCGACGGCGTCGGCGTCGGGAATCTCGCCGTCGTGGCGGGCGACGGCCCGGAAGGCGTCGTAGAACCCCTGCTCGCGGTCCGGCATCGGCCACTCGGCCTGCCCCTGGTCCAGGAAGGCCGACAGCCACTTCAACAGAACTGCGTCGACCCGATCGGTCGCCGTCGCCGTCGCCGCCGTCCCGCCGGCCGTCGCCCCCTCTCCGGCTGCCAGTCGCTCCAGCGACGCCTCGGGGTCGGCCTCGGAGCCGTGGGCCGCCAGCTCGGCTTGCAGCCGCTCGGGGTCGATGCGGCCGCGCTCCCAGGCGCGGCGGAACACGTCGGCGGTCGGATAGCCACGCCCGCCGAGGACATCTTCGGCGTTCGCGACGGCCTCGTGGAACGGCCGGTCCTCGAAACCCGACAACGGGTTGACCGTCACGAACGAGTGCAGCGGCCAGGCCGGCGCGACGGTCTCGGCGGCGTCGTCGATACACTTCTGCAGCGTGGCGTCAGTACTCATCGTACTCCTCCGTGGAGGTCAGCGTGGTCCGGGACGGCGGCCGGCCCGCGTTCAGCAGCGTCACGTACAGCCGGCGGCTCCGTCGTCCCGACCGCCGGCAGGCCGACGAGCAGTCCCTCGACGGCCCGGTAGACGCCGCCGTAGATGGCGACCGCCGGCAGTGCCACCAGCGGGACGGCCCCGTAGCGGATCGTCCCGGGCAGCGAGGGCCGCGCCGTCACGTCGCGGGCGGCGTGCAGCACGGTCAGCCCGACGAGTCCCGCCAGCAGGAGGCCGTTGCCCGACCCTTTCCCGGTGAGGACGACGAACAGGCCGGCCCCCGCGACCGCGGTGACGGCGCCGACCGCGGCGCCGACGACGCCCGTCGACCCGGGGTCGGACTTCGCGGGGTGTTCGTGGGCGACCCGACTGCCCGAGGCGAGGAACTGGTAGGCCTTGTAGAAGCCGTGCAGCAGGAGGTGGGTGACGGCCGCCGCGAAGAACCCCAGCCCGGCCTGCATGATCATGAAGCCCATCTGCCCGACCGTCGAGCAGCCCAGCGCGCCCTTGACGTCGGTCCGGACGCTCTTCAGCAGCTTCCCGGTCAGCGCGCCGACGGCGCCGACGACCACGATTGCGAGCATGACCCGGGCGTCGACCGTCACGATCGGCGCGAAGCGGACCAGTAGTATCCCGCCGGCGTTGACGAAGCCGGCGTGCATCAGCGCCGAGGCCGGCGTCGGGGCCGTCATCGACGACAGTAGCCACCCCTGGAACGGGACGAGTGCCGACTGCGTCATCGCCGCCAACAGCAGCGCTCCGGCGGCCGCGAGCACGGCCGTCGACGGGTCGGAGCCGACGGCACCGCCGACCCCCGAGACCGTCGTCGCCCCGGTGTGCCACCACAGGGCGGCGAGGCCGGCCGCCAGCAGCGCACTGCTGGCGAGGAAGTACCGCCGGGCGAGTGCGCCCGCCGCCTGCGCCTGCGGCCAGTCGCCGTGGCCGACCAGGCCGGCCATCACGAGCCCCATCGCGAGCCACGCGGCCCAGAACAGGAGGAGGGCGTCGGCCGCGACGAGCACCATCACGACCAGCGTGAAGACGAACACGCGCCCGAAGAAGCCGTTCGCGTCCCGTTCGCCGGCCATGTACCGCCGCGAGTAGCTGTGGACGATGCCGCCGAAGAAGGCGACGACCGTCCACATCAGGACCGTCAGCCCGTCGACGGCGGTGGTCTCCTGTCATCGTTCGCTCCGGCCGCGGCCGGTCGCGGCAATGCGACGCGCCGTCGCCGTCCGCGACGACCGGCCGTCTCTACCGTCGGTACGAACGGAGCGATTATTAAAAATTGTTTGAATTACCGTTCTGTTCAAAAACGTGGATCATGTAGAACGTCGTGTTTTCACGCGCCGCGTAGGCGTCCCGCCAGCCTGCGGGGCGGGCGGGCCGACGGGCCGGCTTCGGCTCCCGGTCGGCCGCCGTTCCCCTTCCGGGTTCGGTCCGACTGGTCGGCTCGGCCGGGGGTACCCGTGCCGGGTCGTTCGTTTTATGCCTCCGAGGAGACCAACTCCTCACGACGTGTTGCTATGGAGGAACTGACCGGGACCATCCTCGCCGGGGAGACGTTCGAGCCGGTCCGCGGCCGCGTCGTCGTCGCCGACGGCCGTGTACGGGCCGTCGAGGAGGCGACGACGGAGTCGGCGGACATCGTCCTGCCGGCGTTCGTCAACGCCCACACGCACCTCGGGGACTCCGTCGCCAAGGAGGCCGCCGCCGGGCTCGGCCTGGAGGAGGCGGTGGCGCCGCCGGACAGCCTGAAGCACCGCCGGCTCGCGGCCGCCGACCGCTCGACGCTCGTGACGGCGATGCGCCGGACGCTCCGGTTCGTGCGCCGCACGGGGACGGTCTCCTGTCTGGACTT
>PXSC01000120.1:0-3701 GCA_003023535.1 Halobacteriales archaeon QS_9_70_65
TCGAGGCGCTCGCTGCCTCGCGGGTCCCACCGCTCGGCTCGATCGAGGCCTCCCTCCGGTCGGCCTCACAGGTCGCGCCTCGCGACTGCTCGCTGTCGTCCGACAATCGAAGAGGTTCGTGATCACGGACGACCGGCGGTCGTCCGAACGACGCTCCTCGCGTCGCTGCGGTGTCCTCGCGCGACACCGCCGCGCGGGGTGCCGGCAGCGCCGGCAACCTATACCGTGGCGGCGAAGCCGCCGCGCGAGCGGGCCGAGGAACCGGAGGTCCCTCGCGGTCGTCGGGCGACGCCCGACTGCCTGAGGGATCTTCGATCCCTCTCTGTCGTCGGCGCACGGCGCCAACTTCATGAAGGGATCTTCAGTCCCTCTCCGCTTGCGTCGCCTCCCCCGGCGAGCGGTCGGCCCCGTTCGAGGTCCCGCCCGACGCCGGCCGGCCGCCTTCGCTTATCTGAACAGTGCCGGTGTGTCAACCCGTAGATTCATACCTCCCCCTCGCCTCGTGTGAGACGATGACTCTCAACGAGGATAGAGGAAGTCGCCGCGCGGCGGCTGATCGAGAAATCGGACGGTTCGACCGCTTCTGAGACGCGGGGTCTCTTCGGCGCGCACCCGGCCAGCGCCCCGCTCGACGGCCGCGAGGTACGGGTTCTGGACACGACGCTGCGGGACGGCGAGCAGGCGCCGGGCGTCTCGCTGTCGGCCGACGAGAAGGTCGACGTCGCCCGCCGGCTGGACGCGGCGGGCGTCGCGGTCGTCGAGGCCGGCAGCGCCTGCACCGGCGCCGGCGAGCGGGCTGCCATCTCGCGGGTCGCCGACCTCGGGCTGGACGCCCGGGTGACGAGCTTCGCCCGCGGCGTCCGGCGGGACGTCGACCTCGCCGTCGACTGCGGCGTCGACGGCGTCAATCTCGTCGTTCCCGCCAGCGACCGCCACGTCGAGGAGAAGCTTGACACCACCCGCGAGCAGGTGGTCGCCGACACCGTCGAGCTCGTCGAGTACGCCGCCGACCACGGGCTGTGGGTCGAGGTGCTCGGCGAGGACGGTTCCCGGGCGGACCCCGGGTTCCTTGAGGAACTGCTCGGGGCGGCGCTGGAGGCCGGCGCCGACCGGATCTGTGCGCCCGACACCGTCGGCCACGCCACCCCCGACCGGGTCTTCGAGCTCTACGAGCGGCTCTCGGCGCTCGGGCCGACGTCGGTGCACACCCACGACGACATGGGGCTGGCGGTGACGAACGCCCTGGCCGGCGTCGCCGCGGGCGCCGACCTGGTCCACGCGACGGTCACCGGTGTCGGCGAGCGGGCCGGCAACGCCGCCCTCGAGGAGGTCGCCATCGCCCTCGAGCACGGCTACGGCGTCGAGACGGTCGACACCGAGCGGTTGTACGACCTCGGGGAGACGGTCGCGGCGGCGACCGGCGTCCCGCCGGCGCCGAACAAGGCCGTCGTCGGCGAGAACGCCTTCACCCACGAGTCCGGTATCCACACCGACGGGACGCTGAAGGACGACGCCATGTACGAGCCGTACCCGCCGGAGACGGTGGGCCGGACCCGCCGGCTCGCCCTCGGGAAGCACGCCGGCCGGGCCGGCGTCGCGGCCGCCCTCGAGGAGCACGGCGTCGAGGTCACCGACGAGGAGTTGGACGAGGTGGTCGCCCGGGTGACGGAGTTGGGCGAGCGGGGAAAACGCGTCACCGACGCCGACCTGCTGACCGTCGCCGAGGAGGTTCAGGGCCGGGACCGCGACCGGCGGGTCGAGCTGCTGGACCTCACGGCGGCGTCCGGCAGCGGCACGCCGACGGCGTCGGTCCGGCTGGCGGTGGACCGCGAGGCGCTGGACGGTCGGGGACGGCCGGGCGGTGGGTCGTCGACCGGCACGGACGAGCGGGTCGCCTCCGGCACCGGCTCCGGGCCGGTCGACGCCGCCATCGCCGCCGTCCGGGAGGCGCTGGGCGGCGACGCCGCGACGCTGGACTCCTACCACGTCGACGCCATCACCGGCGGCACCGACGCCGTCGTCACCGTCGAGGTGGCGATGTCCCGCGGCGACCGGAGCGTCACCGTCGCCGCCGCCGACGCCGACATCACGGTGGCGTCGGTACGGGCGATGGTGGACGCGATGGACCGGCTGCTGGCCGACGAGCCGGTGCCGTCGGCCGCCGACTGACGACCGATGACCGACGGCTGACGGCCGATAACCGGCGGCCGACAACTGACGGCCGACGACCGACGGCCGATAACTAACGATCAATAACCAACGATCGACGACCAACGATCGACGACCAACGATCGAGACCGATGCGGCCGTCGCGGTCGTCTCCCCCGGCGCCCGGACGGTCCCGCTCGTTTTATCGGACGGTCGCGTCTACGCCGCGACATGGAGCCGCTGTCGACGCACGGCGATTTCGTGGTACCGCTGCGGTTCGTGCTGGGGCTCGTCGCCGCCGGCCTCGGTCTCGCGGTCATGGACGCGGTGATGCCGCGGCTGCCGGAGGGCGAGACGGCGCCGCTGGTGGCGTCGGGGGTGCTCACCCGGACGCACCCCGACGAGGCTCCGCGCCGGCTGGCGGCCGTCGTCCACTACGTCGCCGGCCTCCTGACGGGGCCGCTGTTCGTCTGGCTGCTGCTGGTGACCGAGGGGCTTTTCGGGCCCGGAATCGTCGCGACGGCCGCCGCCGACCTCGCGCTGTTCGTGTTGATGGTTGGCTTCTTCGCCGTCGTCGTGCTGCCGCGGTCGGCGGTCGAACCGTACCGCGTCGGCACCATCCGGCGCGACTGGGCGGCCTCGGCGGCGGCGTACCTGCTCGCGGTCGTGCCGGTCGTCCACGTCGGCTCGACGCTGCTGTAAACTACCCCGCCCTACTCGCCGCCTCCGGCGGTTTCTTGAGGGCGGGGCGTTCCCACAGTGGTTTCGGCCCTGGCCCCCGTGCATGGACGAGGCGCGACCGTCGTTGCAGTCGCGTCATCCCGCCCGAACAGCGCACGTAGGGGTGCGACGCCGCCTTGGACTGATTCGGCCGGTCTGCGACACTCCCACTTTAATTGTCGGTGTCCACGGCGTGGCCCCGACATCAGGGGACGGGTTACGTGCGCCCCCACCTCGGCAAGACATGTGCCCGCCGAGGCTTGCACAGGCGGATACGGGTGGTTTCGTCAAAAAGGTATGCCTCGACCCCGTCGCCAGCACCACGCATACCGAGAACTTCCATTCGCGTCGGGTTCTGCGCGCGAGCTTTGCCCGCTCGCATGGTCCGCGGAACTCCGTTCCGCGCTATCCTCCCCACCCGATTCACTCGCTCCGCTCGTTTCTTGAGGGTGGGGCATCTATCTTGATTTTCTGGTGACGCCGCGGCCGGTCAGACGGCGTAGGGGTCGAACTCGAGGTCGGCTGCGGGGGCGTGGTCGTAGGCCGTCCGGAAGCGGGCGGGCAGCGTCTCGGCGGCGTCGGTGAACAGCATCGCGACGCCGAACGGCGCGGCGTACGTCGTTGCGTCGGGCGGGTCGGGGTCGACGAACAGCGCCTCGGCGGCGGGGGCGTCGACGCCCGGCACCGACCGGAGTTCCGATTCCATCGGCACCAGTCCGGCGACGACGTTCGGAACGAAGGCGCCGTTCGGCAGCGGCTCCCGCGGCTGGACGAGACAGGCCCCGACCGGCTCGTCGTCCTCGGTGAGGACGGCGTACGCCGGGCTCTCGCGG
>PXSC01000120.1:3710-4533 GCA_003023535.1 Halobacteriales archaeon QS_9_70_65
CGGGTAGCCCGTCTCGTAGACCGTGTAGAGCCGTGCGGCCTCGACGTCGTAGAGGTTCAGATGCCGGACGCTCTCGACGACGCGGAAGACGCGGAACCGGCTCGAGCGGCTGTCCATACCGCCGGAAGGGCGCCCGGACTGGAGAACCCTTGGTTCGGAGCCGTCCCCGCGGCTCCGGAGCCCTACCGGGCACTACGGACGCCACGGAGCGGACGTTTGCTTGCAGCCGTCGGGCACCGGACATGTATCGAACGGGATCGACAGACGGGCGCTTTTCTGCGGGTCGGCGGCGGAGCGGCGGGGACCGGGACGTCGTCGCCGTCCGTCGGGGAGCTGCCCGGGACGATCGCGGCCCATCAGACCCTTTTTGTCCGCCGACGCGGTACGGACGCTCGATGACGCGCATCGTCGTGGTCGACAACCACGGGCAGTTCACGCACCTCGAAGGTCGGGCGCTCCGCGACCTGGGGGTCGACGCCGACATCGTCGACAACGAGACGCCGCCGGGGGAGGTCGACGCCGACGGGGTCGTTCTCTCCGGCGGGCCGGACATGAACCGGGTCGGACGCGCCCCGGAGTACCTCGAAACGGACGTCCCGGTGCTGGGCATCTGTCTCGGAATGCAGCTCATCGCCGAGGAACTCGGGGGGGCGGTCGACTCCGGCGACTACGGCGGCTACGCCGACGTCACCGTCGAAATCGAGGCCGACGACGACCCCCTCGTGGGGTCGCTGGCGCCCGAAACGCGGGTGTGGGCCAGCCACGCCGACGAGGTGACGGAGCTGCCCGAGGGGTTCGTCCGGACCGCCAGAAGCGACGTCTG
>PXSC01000120.1:4684-6338 GCA_003023535.1 Halobacteriales archaeon QS_9_70_65
GCGTCGCTGTCGCGGTTCGTCTTCCGGACGCCGGACTGGTCGGCCAGCCTGCTGGCGGCGCTTCTCATCGCGGCCGTCGCCGGCGTCGCGGCCTTCAACTCGGAGTTCGTCCTCGACGACGCCTACCAGGGGATGCTGTACATCGCCGTCCCGACCGTCGTGGCCGCCGTCGCGACGCCGTGGTTCGACCGCCGGGTCGGCGGCAAGCTGACCTACAACCGCTCGGCGCTGCTGGCGCTGGTCTGTGAGGTCGTCCTCGTGGTGTTCATGGTCGCCAGCGCCGTCGTCGCCGCCGTCGCCGATCTCCGGCAGGTGTTCATCTTCGACGCGCTGGTCGTCGGCCTGGCGTCGGTGTTCGCGCTGCGGCTGTTCGTCGTCGTGGCCGTCTCCCGCCGGTCGCTGCTCGTCGCGTCCGTCCCGGCGAGCATCCAGACGGTCACCGCCGCAGCACTGGCGTTCGTCTACAGCGGCGTCATCCGGTACTCCGAGGTCGGCGGCCCGCTGCTGCAGACCTACCTCTCACGGACCGGCGAGGCCTCGCCGAAGCTGAGCGTCATCCGGCCGTATCACTTCCTCGTCCTCGTTACCCTCTGTGGGGTGTACGCCGTCGGCGTCTACGTCTTCGTCGTCAGCATCGACCGGCCCTGGCGACGGAGCCTCGGGGTGTCGGTGCTGGACTTCATCCGCGGCTTCGTCGGCCACATCGCCGAAGGGAGCCGCGAGCTGGAGTCGTTCTTCGAGCAGCTGGGCGAGGCGGCGGTCGTCCCCGTCACGGTGCTGGCCGTCCGGCGGCCGGACGGCACCGAGAAGGCCCGGTTCGTGCTGCCGATGATACACCCGGGGCCGATGGGCGAGATCGGCGGCGGCAACCTCCCCGAACGGGTCGCCCGTACCGCCGACGGGCTGGCGTTCCCGCCGCACGCCACCGCCGGCCACGACTTCAATCTCGTCACCGAGCGGGAGGTCGACACCCTCATCGACGCCGTCGGCCGCGCACACGACCGCATCGACTACGTCGACCGGGCGACACCGCCGGTCCGGGAACGGGAAGGCGAGTCGAAGCTGCTCGGACAGGCCGTCGGCGGCGACGCCCTCGTCGTCGCCACACACGCGCCGGGCTGTGCCGACGACGTCGACTTCTCCGTCGGGCTGTCGACGGCCGCCGAGGCCCGCGCCGCCGGCCTGCGCGACGTCATGCTCGTCGACGCCCACAACTGCAACGACGGGCTCGAGGGTGACGGCCTCGGCCACGTCGTCCCCGGGTCGCGCCGCTCCTTCGACATGATGGAGGCGGCCCGTCGGCTCGGCGACCGGCTGGTCGGCGCCGACGAGCGGCCGCTCCGGGTCGGCGTCGCCTGGGACGCCACCGACTGGGAGCCCGAGGAGGGCATCGGCCCGCTGGGGGTCCGCGTCGCCGTTTTCGAGGTCGGCGAGGGCGACGACGCCGTCCGGACGGCCTACTGTCTCGTCGACGGCAACAACATGGACCCCGGCGTCCGCGAGGAGCTGCTGTCGGCCGTCGACGCCGACGCGGCCGAAGTGATGACGACCGACACCCACGTCGTCAACACGATGGAGGCGGCCAACCAGGTCGGCGACGACATCGGTGTCGACGAGCTGACCCGGGTCGTCGAGTCGCTCGTCGCCGAGGCGG
>PXSC01000120.1:6369-9700 GCA_003023535.1 Halobacteriales archaeon QS_9_70_65
TACTGCTGCTGGCGGGCTAATCGAAGAGGTCGTCGACGGCGGCCTCGGCGGCCTCGACGGCCTCGCCGGCCACCGCGGCCGGGTCGGGGTCGTCCGGGGCGTTCAGATAGACGTCGACGTCGAGACGGCCGTCCTCGAAGTGGACCGTCACGTCGAGGTCGCGCACCTCGGATTGCTTGTACCGGGAGAAGACGAGCCCCTCCGCGGCGTCGGAGGCGGCCTCGACGACCGCCTCGTCGGTCGGCTCGTCGGCGCCGTCGGTCACGCCGTCAATCGCCGCCGGCGCCCGGACCGCCCGGCCCCATCGCGCCGCCGCCGGCGCCCTGCAGCATGTTCTGTAACTCCTCCTGGAGCTCCTCGAACTGCTCTTGGACGCGGTTTTCCTGCTTCTGGAGCGTCTGGACGCGCACTTCGAGGCTGTCGACCTTCTCTTCGAGGTTCTCCTGGGCCTCGTCGTACCCCGTCTCGATGAGCAGCTCGCCGACCTCGCGGTACATCTGGGTCTCGCCTTCGATGTCGTCGAGCGTCTCCAGAGCCGTCTCCGATTCCTGGAGCTGCGTCTCGGCCTGCTGTTTCTGTTGTGCGACCTGCTGTGCCGTCTCCTGGAGGTCCTGGAGCTCCTCGATTTTCTCCTGGGCCTCGGGCGGAAGGTTACCCTGCACGAACGGTAACTCGGCTTCGCGACTGAAAAACCCCCGACCTTTCGACCGCCCGGCCCGCGGCGGCCGCTCAGGGGGCCCGCCAGTCGACGGTCGCCGCCCGGCCCCGTAGCAGTGGATTGACGACCACCTCGAGGGTGCGGTCGGCGACGGCCGGCGTGAACGGGGCGGCCGCCAGCAGCCGCGCCACGTCCGTCCGCGGGACCGCCCCCCACAGCCGGCCACCGGGGTCGGCGACCTGCACCGCGCCGGTTCGCGGGCCGGGCGTCAGCACCCCCGGCCGCAGCACCGTGTGTCGCAGCGGCGCCGTCCGGAGGGCGGCCTCGGCGTCAGCCTTCGCGCGCTGGACCGGGCCGATGAACAGATCGAAGGCGGCCGCCAGCGGGCTGGCGGGGTCGTCGCCGACGCCCAGCGCCGACTCCATGACGAACGCCGTCGCGCCGGCGTCGGCCGCCGCCGCGATCAGGTTCCGGTTGCCGGCGCCGTCGACGAACTCGTCGGCCGTCAGGACGGTCCGCGGCGAGGAGCCGACGGCGCTGACGACCGCATCGACGTCGGCGACCGCTCGCTCGGCGTCGCTCCGTTCGAGCAGGTCGCCGACGACCACCTCGTCGGCGCCGCGCCGCCGGAGGCGGTCCCGCTTCGACGCCGACCGGGTCAGCGCACGCACCGTCGGCGGCCGCCCGTCCAGGTACGACAGCACCTGCCGGCCGGTGTCGCCGCTGGCACCTGCCACGAGGAGCCGGGTCGACGCCGGCTCGAGCGCGTCGTCGCCGTCGCTCATACCCGTCGTTGGGGCCCCGGCGACAAAACCCTCTCCGCCGCGGCGGGCACCGCCGGCTCACCGACGCCGACCGTCGCAACAGATTTGACCCTGGCGGCTGACGATATTATCATCCCCGGGCCGGGCCGCCGCACGCGCCACGTCGGACCGGGCCGGTCCCCCCGCGACCCCGAGATGACGACCGACACGAACGACCCGGAAGCGGAGACACCGGGCACGGACACGAACACGGACACAGCCACGGACACGGACGCCGACGCGGAGGTGGCCGTCGTCGGCGGCGGCGCCGTCGGAACGCTGACGGCGCTGTCGCTGGCCCGGCGGGACGCCGACGTGACGCTGTTCGAGGCCGGCGAGATCGCCGGCGGCGCCAGCGGCGGCGCGGCCGGCATCTGCTACGACGCCTTCGCGGACCCGGTCGACGCCGAGATGGCCGCCGAGGCCGTCTCGATTCTCCGCGACCGCGACGCGATAGCCGACCTACCGTACGTCTGGTTCGCCCGCGAGGGCGACGAGCGGAGCGCCGAGGCGATCCGCGAGGCGGTGTCCCGGATGCAGGACAACGACCGTGCGGTGGCGACCGTCGACCCCTCGGAGCTCGGCGCGCGGTGGCCCGGGCTCCGGACCGACGACCTCGCGGTCGCGGCGGTCGCCCGCAACGCCGGCGTCGTCGACACCGCGGCGTTCACCCGCGAGACCGCGCAGTTCGCCGTTTCGGCCGGTGCCGAGGTCCGGACCGGCACGCGGGTCCGGCTCGACGGCGACGGCCGCGTCGACGGCGACGCTTACGACGCCGTCGTGGTCGCCGCCGGCGCCCACACCGGCCGGCTGCTCGACGGCGCCGACCTCCCGCTGGCGGTCGAGGCCTACCGGGTCCAGGCGTACCTCTCGGAGCCGACCCCGCTGTCCGACCGCCTGCCGGCGCTGTACGACGCGACGGAGGGGTACTACGCCCGCCCGTCCGACCGGCAGGTGCTGGTCGGCGACGGGACCGTCCCGGAGCCACGGGACCCGACCGACTGGAAGCGGTCGGCCGACGGCTGGTTCCGTGGCGACTGCGCGACGTACCTCGAAACGGCCGTCGGCGAGCCCCTCGGCGAGCGGCGCTCCTGGGCCGGGCTCTGCACCGCGACGCCGGACGGCGACCCCCTGGTCGGCGAGCGGGCGCCCGGAATCTACGTCGCCACCGGCTTCCAGGGCCACGGCTTCACCCGGGCGCCGGCGGTCGCCGAGCGGCTCGCCGAACAGGTGCTCGGCGGTGACGGCGTCGACGCCTACGACCCGACCCGGTTCGACGGCGACGAGTCCTTCGAGATCGTCGAGGGGATGTCGCCGGACCCGGAGTGACCGCCGGTCGCGATCGCTCCCGACGACCGAACGACACGACGGCGAGCAGCACCGCCGGCGCCGCGACGGCGACCGCCGCAACGAACCCCGACCGGTCGACGAGGCCGGTGTCGACGTGTCGACGTCCGCCCCCGTCTCGGTCGGCGTCGTCGCTCGAGGTCGACCACCGACCCGATTCGAGCCGGCGGGTCACGGCCTACACGGGTGAAGCAGTGGGCCGAACAGGAACGTCTCGACTCGTTCGGATCGGGGAGGACGGGAGCCGGAAGCCGGAAGCTAAACTGATCCGGGCGCGCGGCAGACGTCGCGCCGGTCCGGAACGCGCGTCCGGCTCCCGGACGGCGAGTCCGTCCGGTTCCCGCACCGTTCGCGGCGTTCGTGACGATATTCCCCCACGTAAGTTGTTCCTATCTGAAACGTTAAGAAACCGCTGAGCGAACGCCCGGAGGGGTACGTGTACATGAGCGATACCGACGACGAAGCTCCCGGAGACGGCTCCCAGGAACGTGCGGCGTCCGGCGCCCCCAAGTCCGGGCGGGCG
>PXSC01000121.1 GCA_003023535.1 Halobacteriales archaeon QS_9_70_65
GTCGCTTCGCTCACCGGCAGCGCGTCGCTCTGCCGAGCCCTCGCTCGGTTCACTCGCGAGGACCCCGTTCGCGTCGAGGCGCTCGCTGCCTCGCGGTTCCCACCGCTCGACTCGACCGAGGCCTCCCTCGCTGCGCTCGCTCGGCCTCGCTCCGCGAGTGGTCGGCCCCGTTCGAGGTCCCACCCGACGCCGGCCGATCAGCCAGCTCTCGCCTGACCGGACAGGGCACCGTCAGCGACCGTCCGGATTAAGTATCGACCGGCCGCAGGCGGAGCGTGCGCGTCCTGAACTACCTCGAACTCGCCTCCCTGCTCGACCGCAGCGGCATCGGGACGGCGACCCGACAGCAGCGGACGGCACTCGCCGACGCCGGCGTCGAGGTGGTCACCTCGCCGTGGAGCGGCGGCGACCCCTCGACGGCCCTCGCCGGACGGGTCGCCGGCGAGCCGCTGTTCGAGCGGTACGACCTCGCCCACTGCAACCTCGTCGGCCCGGGGTCGGTCGCGGTCGCCCGCCACGCCCGCCGCCGTGGGGTGCCGCTGGTGCTGCACGCCCACGTCACCCGCGAGGACTTCGCCGAGAGCTTCCGGGGGTCGACGGCCGTCGCGCCGGCCCTCGGGCGATACCTCCGGTGGTTCTACTCGCAGGCGGATCTGGTGCTGTGTCCGAGCGACTACACCCGCCGGACGCTGGAGTCGTACCCCGTCGAGGCGCCGATCCGGCCGGTGACCAACGGCGTCGATCTCGGGTCGCTGTCGGGCTTCGAGTCGCTCCGGGAGCCGTACCGCCGCCGGTACGACCTCGAGGGGACGGTCGTCTTCGCGGTCGGCAACGTCTTCGAGCGGAAGGGGGTGTCGACGTTCTGCCGGCTGGCCGGGGAGACGGACGACCTCGAGTTCGCCTGGTTCGGGCCGTACGACACCGGGCCGCAGGCCTCCCGGACCGTCCGGCGGTGGGTGACCGACCCGCCGGCGGACGTCACCTTCACCGGCTGGATCGACGACAAGCGCGGCGCCTTCGCCGCCGGCGACGTCTTCTGTTTCCCCGCGAAGGTCGAAAACCAGGGGCTGGTCGTCCTCGAGGCGATGGCCTGCGGCAAGCCGGTCGTCCTCCGGGACATCCCGGTGTTCCGGGAGTTCTACGCCGACGGCGAGAACTGTCTGCTCTGCTCGACGCGGGCGGAGTTCCGCGAGGCCGTCGAGCGGCTGGCCGACGACCCCGCCGAGCGCGAGCGGCTGGGGGCCAACGCCCGCGAGACGGCCCGCGAGCACGGCCTCGACCGGGTGGGCGAGGAGCTGCGGGACGCCTACGCCGAGGCCCGGCGCCGAGCCTCCGGCGACTCCAATTTCGGCGTCGACGCCGGAGTCGCAACCGATTAGACCCCGGTGGGCGAAGCCGGCCGCATGCAGACCGTCGCGGCGTTCACCGACACCTACCTCCCGACGGTCAACGGCGTCACCTACACGCTCCGGACCTGGCGGGACCGCTGGGAGCGGCGCGGCGGGCGGATGGGCGTCGTCTACCCGGGCGGCGACGGCTACGACCCCGAGACCCGGGAGTACCCGGTCTCCAGCGTCGGGTTCCCGTTCTATCCGGGGTTTCGGTTCGGCCTGCCGGGCGTTCCCGACGCCGCCCGCGAGCTGCGGCCCGACGTCGTCCACGCACACACGCCGTTCACGCTGGGGCTTGCGGCCCGGCGACTCGCCGTCGACCGCGACCTGCCGCTGGTGGTCTCCTACCACACCCCCGCCGGCGAGTACGCCGACTACATCAGCGACGCCTTCGCCGGCGTCGTCCGCCACGCCGCCGACCGCTACGAGCGGTGGTTCTTCGGGCAGGCCGACGCGGTGGTCGTCCCTTCGGAGACGGCCGCCGACCGGGTCGACGGCCGGACGCCGACGCACGTCGTCTCCAACGGCGTCGACACCGAGCGGTTCGCGCCGGCCGACGACGCGGCGATCGCGGCCTTCCGGGACCGCCACGACCTCCCCGACGGCCCGCTCGTCGGCTACACCGGCCGCCACGGCTACGAGAAGCGGCTCGGGGACCTGCTGGCGGCGACGGCCGGCCTCGACGTCGGGGTCGTCCTCGCCGGCGACGGCCCCGCCCGGGCGGAGCTGCGACGCCGGACGGCCGCCCGCGACGACGTCCGTTTTCTCGGCTTCCTCGACCGCGAGGCGCTGCCGATCTTCTACTCGGCGCTGGACGCCTTCGCCTTCCCCAGCCCCATCGAGACCCAGGGGCTGGTCGCCCTGGAGGCCGTCGCTTGCGGGACGCCGGTCGTCGCCGTCGACGGCGGCGCCCTCTCGGAGTCGGTCGTCGACGGCGAGACGGGCTATCACTTCCCGCCGGGCGACGTCGACGGCTTCCGGGCGGCGATCCGGCGGGTTCTCGACGAGCGGGCGGCGCTGTCGGCCCGGTGTCGGCGGCGGCGGTCGGAGCTGGACGTCGAGCGATCCATCGAGCGGCTGTCGGCGGTCTACGACGGCCTCTAACAGCGCCGCCGGCAGATTCGCTCGACGATGCGGCCCGTCGACAGCACCCGTTCGTCGCCCTCGCGGGCGGAGCCCCGCGCCACCTCGCAGTCGATTCCCTCCTCGGCGAGGGCCGCCGACAGCGCCTCCTCGTCGTGGTGCTGGTCGTGGCCCAGGACGATCACGTCGGGGTCGATGTCGCGGATGGGGACGAAGAAGTCCTCGGGTGCAGCCGCTCGCCCATCGCGGCGGCCTCTTCGAGGTAGTGGAGGTGGCCGGGGTGCAGCAGGTCGAAGGTGCCCTGTGCGACGACGCGTCTCATCTCACCGCAGCTCCCGGTCGATGTCGGCCTGCGTGAAGTCGAAGAACTGCTCGTCCGGGGGCTCGACGTCCAGCACGTCGAGGTCGGTCGGCTCGCCGTCGGTGTCGAAGGCCCGCCAGTCCGTGCGGCCGTACGGCGCGCCGACGATGATGTGGACGTCGCCCCGGGAGAACGTCGCCAGGTCGGCGTCGCTCGGGCGCAACACCCCGTTGGGGTGGGAGTGGACCGAGCCGACGCTCTTCAGGTCGTTCGGCATGTAGGTCGGCTTGAACTCCGCGCTGACGGGGTTGGTTTTCGTCCCCGGCGCGAGGAGGACGTCGGTGATGACGGTCCCGTCGCGGTCGAGCCCCAGCGTCCGGGCGTCCTCGCCGCGGAGTTGACCCATGTACTCGTCGGGGTGGCTGTCCTCGGAGGCCTGCAGCGCGAACTCGAGGGCGTCGTCGGCGATGCCGAGAACCTCGCTCGACCGGAACAGCGACGGGGTCCACGACCCGAGCAATCCCATACCCCTCCGTCGGGTTGCCCGACAACTAAGGCTTCCGATGGGACCGACCGGCCGCCCGGCCGACAACAACACGCTTAAACTCGACCGGAGCCGACGGTGGTCAATGACTCAGTCCGCTGCCGGTGACGCCGGGTCGACCACCGACGACGGGGTGGTGTACGACCTCGGCCCCGACTGTACTCTCGACGACGTCGACGAGGGCGACCGCTATCTCGCGACGGTGAACGGCCTCGTCGACTACGGCGTCTTCGTCGACCTCTCCGACGACGTCTCCGGGCTCGTCCACGAGTCGAACCTCGAGGCCGACCCCGCGGTCGGCGACGAGCTGGTCGTCGAGCTGGTCGAGATCCGCGACGACGGCGACCTCGGGTTCGCCGAGGCCGACGTCGACCCTGCCGTCGAGACCGTCGCGGTCGTCCACGGTGACGAGGTCGGTGTCGACGACCTGACCGACCGCGTCGGCGACAGCGTCCACCTCGAGGGCGACGTCGTCCAGGTCAAACAGACCGGCGGACCGACGATCTTCTCGGTCCGGGACGGCGCCGGCGTCGTGCCGTGTGCGGCCTTCGAGGAGGCCGGCGTCCGGGCGTACCCGGAGATCGGCCTCGGCGACGTCGTCCGGGCGACGGGGACCGTCGAGACCCGCGACGGCGCCGTCCAGCTGGAGGTCGACCGGCTCGTCAGCCTCCGCGGCGAGGCCGAAGCGGAGGTCCGCGAGCGGGTCGAGGCCGCCGTCGCCGAGCGGGCCGCCCCCGAGGACGTCGAACCGCTCATCGAGTGGCCACCCTTCGAGACGCTCCACGACGACCTCGCGGCCGTCGCCGAGCGGCTCCGGCGGGCGGTGCTGTCCGGCCGGCCCATCCGGCTCCGCCACCACGCCGACGGCGACGGTATGTGCGCGTCGGTGCCGGTCCAGCTCGCCCTCGAACGGTTCCTCGCCGAGGTCCACGAGGACCCCGAGGCACCGCGGCACCTGTTCAAGCGGCTCCCCTCGAAGGCGCCGTTCTACGAGATGGAAGACGTCACCCGGGACCTCAACTTCGCCCTAGAGGACCGCGAGCGGCACGGCCAGCGGCTGCCGCTGCTGTTCATGGTCGACAACGGCTCCACCGCGGAGGACGTCCCGGCCTACCGGGCGCTGGACCAGTACGACGTCCCGGTCGTGGTGGTCGACCACCACCACCCCGACCCCGACGCCGTCGGCCCGCTCGTCGAGGAGCACGTCAACCCGTACCTCCACGACGAGGACTACCGGATCACGACCGGCATGATGTGCGTCGAGCTGGCGCGGATGATCGACCCCTCGCTGACCGGCGACCTCGAGCACGTGCCGGCCGTCGCGGGGCTGTCGGACCGCTCGAAGGCCGACGCCATGGACGACTACCTCGAGCTGGCCGCCGCGGCCGGCTACGACGAGGCCGACCTCCGGGACATCGGCGAGGCACTGGACTACGCGGCCCACTGGCTCCGCTACGACGCCGGCGGCAGCCTCATCGAGGACGTCCTCAACGTCGCCTGCGACGACCCCGAGCGGCACGCGGAGCTGGTCGAGTTCCTCGCCGACCGCGCCCGCCGCGACGTCGACGACCAACTCGACGACGCCGAGCCGCACGTCGACCACGAGCGGCTGGACAACGGCGCCCACCTCTACCGGCTCGACGTCGAGAACCACGCCCGCCGGTTCACCTACCCCGCCCCGGGCAAAACGACCGGCGAGCTCCACGACCGGAAGGTCGAAGAGACGGGCGACCCCGTCATCACCATCGGCTACGGCCCCGACTTCGCGGTGCTGCGGTCCGACGGCGTCCGGCTCGACATCCCGACCATGGTCGAGGAGCTGCAGGCGGAGTTCGAAGGTGCCGGCGTCTCCGGCGGCGGCCATCTCGTCGTCGGCTCGGTCAAGTTCGTCTCCGGGATGCGGGAACCGGTCGTCGACGCGCTGGTCGAGAGGATGGCCGACGCCGAGCTCGACGAGGCGCTCCGGAGCACGCTCGTCCGCGACGACGACTGAGCCCCGGCCGGCCGCCCCTCCGGCGAGCCGCCCGTCCCGGCGCTCAGGGCCGCCAGCCGACCACCCCCTCGCGGCCGCCGAACTCGATCCGCCGTACGAGTAACGCCGCGGCGGCGACACACACTGCGGCGGCGCCGACGACCGCCGTCGGCACCGACCGGCCGTCCGGGCCCGACCAGTCGGCCCGGAACACCGACGCGTAGTAGCCGGCGACGGCCGGTCCCTCGAGAGCCACGGCGACCTCGCGGTTCTCGGTCCGGGAGGTCCGCCCCCAGTTGAGGCTCCCGACGACCGCGGTGTCGTCGACGACGACGCCCTTCGAGTGAACCTTCTCGTAGCCGTCGGGGTCGTCGACGCGGGCCTCGAGGTTCCAGCCCTCGGCGTCGGCCCGGCGGTTCAGCCACGCCGCCAGCGCCTCGTTGTCCTCGCGGACGTACCAGCCGCTCGAGAGGTGGACCCGGACGGTCACGCCGCGGTCGGCGGCCCGCAGGACGGCCCGCAGTAGGCGGTCGTCCCGGCTACCGACGGTCACCTGCTGGACGAGCACCCGCTCGTCGGCGTCGTCGATCCGCGCGGCGACGGCGTCGGCGGCGTTGTCCGGCCCGACGAGCACCGTCGCCGCCTCGACCGACACCCGCCGCGGGTCGTGTCGCGCCGGAAACTCGCCGACCGCGGGGTTGGCGGCGGCGAACGTCCGGCCCTCGCGGTAGCGCCCCCAGGGGGTCGCCGCCCGCCAGCCGCGGTCGGTCGCGTGGAGCCCCGCCAGCGCGTCGGCCGCCTCGGCGTTCTCGAGGACGACGCCCCAGCCGCGGCTCGACATGCCGCCCGTGCCGGCCGGCTTGAAGTTCTCCGTCAGCACGAGCGC
>PXSC01000122.1:0-9261 GCA_003023535.1 Halobacteriales archaeon QS_9_70_65
CGGCCTGGCGGGCGGTCTCGGCCATCCCCAACTCGACGCGGGACTCGAGGGAGACGACGTAGGCGTCCATCTCCTCGGTGTCGAGACGGTCGGCGGCCTTCACGCGGTGGTGGCCGTCGGCCAGCAGGAGGTCGCCGGCGTTGTCGATGACGACCAGCGGCTCCGCGAGGCCGTGTTCCAGCTCGTAGCGGCGGCCCTCCAGCTCGTCGGTGTACACCTTCGTCTGGGTGGGCGTCAGCGCCGCCAGCTCGACGGTGCGGCGCTCCTCGGCGGCGTCGACGCCGTGGATGCGCTCGAGGGTGCGTTTCAGCTTGCCCACCTTCTCGGGGGTCGCGCGCTCGATCTGCGAGCGGATGACGTCGGCGTTGGAGATGATGCCGACCAGGTTGCCGGCGTCGTCGACGACCGGGAGCCGCTGGATGCCCGACCGCAGGATGACGCGGGCGGCGTCGGTGATCTGCATCTCCGGATGCGCGACGATGATGTCGTGGGTCATCACGGTGAAGATGGGCGCGTCGTCGTCGGCCAACAGCAGATCGCGGGCGCTGATGAACCCCTCGACCCGACGACCGTCACACACCGGGAAGCCGCTGTGAGCGTCGCTATCGGCGATGCGCTCGGCGACGACGGCGACGGTGTCGTCGGGGTCGGCCGTCGCGACGTCCCGGGTCATGTAGTCGTTCACCCGCGGCTTGTCGTCGTAGATCGTCCGGTCGGGGTCCTCCATCGTCGGAAGCGACGGGCCGCCGCCGGAAAAAGCTCATCGGCCGTCGCTCACCCGTCGTCGTCGTCCGGATCGGAGCCGTACCGGCCGGCGGCACGGTCGGTCGTCACCCGTAGCGCCCCGCGGAACCGTCCGACGACGACGTCTTCGATGACCCCGCCGGGGTCGGGCTCCTCGTCGGCGACAAGCATTCCGAGCGGGATCTGTGCGCCGGCCATGTCGGCGTGGCCGCCGGCGCTGCCGATCTGCCCGAACGACTCCCGCAGCACCGCCCCGATGTCGAGGCGCCCGTCCTGCGAGCGGGCGGAGGCGAACACCGTCTCGTCGGTGTAGCCGAACACGAGCGTCGTCAGGACGTCTTCCAGTTCGAGCAGGCGGTCGGCCGCCTGCGCCAGGGCGTCCCGGTCGGACACCTCGCCGATGCAGGTCGTCACCACGTCGCCGTCGACGCGGCGATTCCGGACGGCCGTCGCGACGGTGTCGAGCGTCTCTCCGGTGACGCTCGGTGACTCGATTCTCTCGAGCGTCCGCCCGTCGGCGTGTTCGACCAGCATCGCCGCCGCCTCCAGGTCCACCGACGACACCTCGCGGCTGAACTCCCTGGTGTCGGTCCGGAGCCCGTACAGCAGCCCCGTCGCGAGGTCGGTCGTCGGCTCGACGTCGAGATCGCGGAGGTAGCCGGCGAGCAGCGTCGACGTCGAGCCGACGCCGCTGCGGAGGTCGAGAAACGACGCCTCGACCGGCGCCCGCGGCGGGTGGTGGTCGACGACGACGTCGACCGGCGTCTCCGGCGGCAGCCCGCTGTTGATGCCCGGCCGGGAGTGGTCGACCAGGGCGACGCCGCCGAACTCCTCGGCCGTCTCCTCGGAATCGAGGTTCCGGAGGTCGTACCCCAGGAGGTTGACCAGCGCGCGGTTCTCCTGGTGGTCGATGTCGCCGTAGTAGCAGACCTCGGCGTCGGTGCCGACCCGCTCGGCGAGTCGCCGGAGACAGACCGCCGACGCGATGGCGTCGGGGTCGGGGTCGTCGTGGGTGAAGACGCCGAGCGTGCCGTCGACGCTCCGGAGCGCCCGCTGGAGCCGCCGGGTCCGGGTGCCGGCGGGCGACCCGCCGGCCAGCCCGACGACCCGCGAGGCCGTCTCCTCCGTCGTGTCCACCACCCGGTCGGCGTAGGTGGCGACGACGCGGCGGTCGGCGGCGGTGGCGCCGGCGCCGAGACACGCGAGAACGAACGCCTCGGGGTAGGCCTCGCGGGCGGTCTCGGCCAGCGCCCGCCCGTCGCCGGGGGTCGCCGGCAGCACGACGACGGAGTCGACCCGGCCGGCGACGGTCCGGACGGCCGCCGGCTCCGTCGGGTCGACGTGGCGGGCGTCGACGCCCTTCTCGCGGAGCGACGCGACCTGCTGATCGTTTTCGAGCAGGACGACCGGGTCGCCCCGCTCGCGCAGCCGTCCGAACAGCGACGAGCCGACCGCCCCGGCGCCGAGCACCAGCCGGTCCATGTCCGAGACAGGAGCGGCGTCGTCTAAAGGGTGCTGGACCGCCGCTACACCAGCGCGGCGGCGGCGTCGAAGGCCGCGACGTCGAAGACGGCCAGCCCGGGCAGCAGCAGCACCGTCACGACCGCCGCCCCGACGACGGCGGCGTACAGCGCCGACGGGTAGCTCTCGATGTCGCGGGAGTCGTCGGGCTCCTCGATCCACATCGCCCGGACGACCCGGCTGTAGTAGAAGAGACTCAGCGCGCTGTTGACCGCCAGCACCGCCCCGAGCCACCAGACGCCGGCGCCGACGGCCCCGACGACGAGGAAGTACTTCGAGAGGAAGCCCCCGCCGACCGGTAGCCCCGCCAGCGAGAACATGAAGACGGTCATCGCGACGCAGGCCAGCGGTGCCTCCCTCGCGAGGCCGTTGTAGTCCTCGAAGGTGCGGCCGAGTTCCCAGTGTTCGGCCAGCGCGACGAACAGAAAGGCGCCGGTGTTCATGAAGCCGTAAACCAGCAGGTGGAGTATACTGGCGCCCAGCGCCGTCGCGCCGCTGCCGACGCCGGTCAGCGCCGCCAGCCCGATGAGGGCGTAGCCCGCGTGGCCGACCGAGGAGTACGCCAACATCCGCTTGACGTTCTCCTGGGTCGCCGCCGCGAAGTTGCCGACGGTCATCGTCACGACCGCGAGAATCGTGAAGGCCAACACCCAGTCGACGGCGTAGGTCTCGCCGGCGATCTCGCCGATGGGGAAGGCGACGGTGAACACCCGGAAGGCGACGACGAAGCCGGCGGCCTTCGACGCCGAGGAGAGAAACGCCGACACCGGCGCCGGCGACCCCTCGTAGGCGTCCGGCGCCCAGAAGTGAAACGGCGCGGCGGCGGTCTTGAACGCGAAGCCACCGACGATCATCAACACGCCGATTCCGAGGACACCCGGGTAGTCGGCGGCCGCCTGGCCGACGCCGGCGGCGACGTCGGCGAACAGCAGACTCCCCGTGGCGGCGTACACCAGCGAGATCCCGTAGACGAGGATGCTGGAGGACAGCGCGCCGACCAGGAAGTACTTCAGGCCGGCCTCGACGGAGCCGCGGTTCGTCTTCAGATACGACACCAGCGCGTAGGAGGGTAGACTCGACAACTCCAGGGCGACGAAGACGACCGCGAGGCTGTTGGCCGACGCCATCAGCGACATCCCCGTCGCCGCCAGCAACACGAGCAGGTAGTACTTGGCCTTGTGCGGCAGCCCCCGGACGTAGTCCAGCGACGCCAGCGACACCAGGGCGGTGACGCTGCCGAAGATGAACGTGAAGATGAGGCTCATCCCGTCGACGACGAGCTGGCCGTCGAACAGCTCGACGCCCGGGGTCGCGGCGCCCGATAGCAGTAGCCCGCCGGAGGCGACGGCGGCGACGAGCCCGCCGGCGGAGGCGACGGCCGACAGCAGCGCGCAGCTCACCCCCCGCCGCGACGAGGTCGACCGTCGCGTCGGATATCATCCCCCAGAACACCTCGGGGACGGACCCCAGCAGGACGATGAGCACGACCAGCGTCAGGATCGGCGCCACGTCGTGCAGCGGCGCCCGGCCGACCTCGTCGTCGGGCTCCAGCTCGAACGGCCCGAACAGCGACCGCTGCATCGCCCACAGCAGGTAGCCGGCCACGATGACGATACCGAACATCGCTACGGCGGTGAAAAGCGGCGCCGCCGGCAGCACCGTCGAGCCGAACGCCCCGAGGAAGATGAACAGCTCCGCGGCGAAGCCGGCCATCAGCGGCAGCCCCATGTAGGCGAAGGCGCCGGCGACGAAGACGCCCGCCGTCACCGGCATCCGGTCGGCCATCCCGGACATGTCGCCGATCATCCGCGTGCGGCTGGCGTTGTAGATGACGCCGACGGTCATGAACAACAGCCCGGAGATGAGCCCGTGGGCGATCATCTGGAACGTCGCCCCGCCGATTCCGAACTCGGTGTAGGCGACCAGCCCGAGGATGACGTAGCCCATCGACGACACCGACGAGTAGGCGACGACCCGCTTGAGGTCAGACTGCGCCAGCGCCAACAGCGCGCCGTAGATGATGGAGACGACGGCGACGGCGGCGATGGGGACCGCGAGCGTCGCCGCCTGCTCCGGCAGCATCGTGAAGTTGTACCGCAGCAGGGCGTAGGTCCCCATCTTCAGCAGGACGCCGGCCAACATCACCGACGCCGGCGTCGGCGCCTCGACGTGGGCGTCCGGCAGCCACGTGTGGAACGGGACGACCGGCACCTTCACCGCGAAGCCGACGAACATCGCCAGAAACGACGCCAGCGCCAGCGCCTCCGGGCCGACGGGACCGAGCGCGCCCAACTGGCCCGCCCGCAGCGCCTGGGCGATCGCCGGCAGTCCCGTCGAGGAGACCGACTCGCCGAGGCCGAACACCAGTCCGAAGAAGCCGATGAACATCACCAGCGAGGCGATGTTGGTGTAGACGAAGAACTTGATGGCGGCGTACTTCCGGCGCGGGCCGCCCCAGACGCCGATGAGGAAGTACATCGGCACGAGAACGGCCTCCCAGAAGACGAACCACAGCAGGAAATCCAGCGCCGCGAAGACGCCGATGAGCGACGCCTCCATGAACAGCATCAGCGCGTAGAACTGGCCCTGCCGTTCATCGACGGGCGTCCACGCGCTCAGGATCGCCAGCATCGTCAGCACCGTCGACAGCACCACCAGCGGCAGCGAGATGCCGTCCAGGCCCATGTGGTAGTTGACGGCGTACGGGCCCAGCGACAGCCACCGGAAGAACGTCTCGTAGGCGATGTCGCCGCCGAGCAGGGCGTTGCCGCTCCCGTCGAAGGCGGCGTACATGTACAGCGAGCCGCCGACGGGCAGCGCCGAGACGCCGAGGGCCAGCCGGCCGGCCAGTCGGTCCGGGGCGGCGGCGACGACGGCCGCGCCGACCAGACAGACGAGGATGAGCGCCTCGATCAGCACTCAGAACCACCCCCCCATGGCGGCGAAGGCGACCAGCAGCGCCAGCACGCTCAGCGAGATGAGCGCGGCGTAGTTGGTGACGATACCCGTCTGGAGCCGTCGCAGGCCGTAGCCGGAGAGGAGGCTGACGCTGGAGACCTTGTCGACGGCGCCGTCGACGACGCCGCGGTCGAAGGCGTCGGCCGCGCGGGCGACGCCCAGCGTCAGCCCCTCCGCCAGCCACACCTGGTACTCGTCCTGGTAGTAGTTGTGCACCAGCAACGTCCGGAGACCGCCGAGTTTCTCGGTGTGTCGGGCCGGGTCGGCGCCGCCGTAGAGCCGCAGAGCGACGACGGCGCCGGCGACCGCCAGCCCGAGGCTCAGGCCGGCGCTGACCAGCACCGTCGCCGTCTCGCCGCCGGCGACCGTCCCCGTCGAGTAGCCGGCGAACTCCTTCGTCAGGTCGCCGTAGTGGTGGGCGCTCGTCAGCAGCTCCTCGCTGGCCGCGTTGTCGAGGAAGTCGTGGAGGAACTCGACGTGGACGCCGGTCAGCGTCTGGATCGGCACGGGGTTGAGGAAGCCGGCGACGACCGCCAGCACGCCCAGCGCCGACAGCGGGAGCGTGACGTTCCAGCGGACGGCCTCGGGGTCGGCCGCCAGGTCGCTACGGGGGTCGCCGTGGAACGTCAACAGCACCATCCGGACGGTGTAGACCGCGGTGACGAACACCGCCGCCAGCCCCATCAGGTAGCCGCCCAACAGTAGCGGGCTCTCGAGGCCGTGGGCCAGCGCCTCGAACAGCACCTCGTCCTTCGACCAGAAGCCGGCGAAGGGGAAGATGCCCGCGAGCGCCAGCGACCCGGCGAGGAAGGTCAGGTAGGTCACCCGCATCTCCTCTTTCAGCCCGCCCATCAGCCACATGTCCTCCTCGTGGTGCATCGCGATGATGACCGACCCGGCGCCGAGAAACAGCAGCGCCTTGAACATCGCGTGGGTGGTGAGATGGAAGAACGCCGCGACGTAGCCGCCGGCGCCGAGCGCCAGCATCATGTAGCCGTACTGGCTGATGGTGGAGTACGCGAGCACCTGCTTGATCTCGTCTTTGACGACGGCCATCGTCGCCGCGAACAGGGCGGTGAAGCCGCCGGTGAAGGCGATGATCGCCAGCACCGTCGGCAACAGCGCGTAGAAGCCGTACATCCGGGCGACGAGGAACACGCCGGCGGCGACCATCGTCGCGGCGTGGATCAACGCGGAGACGGGCGTCGGACCCTCCATGGCGTCCGGCAGCCACGTGTGGAAGGGAAACTGCGCGGACTTACCCAGCACGCCGCCCAGCACGAGCAGGCCGAGAACCGCGAACCACGTCTCGGGCGCGAAGCCGAACGTGTCGACGGCGACCTCGGCGCTCGCCTCCGGGGAGAGGGTCACCGAAGCGGGTGACGAGAAACGCCTTCTTCGCGCCCGACGGCGGGCCCTCCTCGCGGAACCAGTGGCCGATGAGCAGATACGAGCAGAGCCCGACCAGCTCGAAGAAGAAAAACGCCATCAGCAGGTTCGCCGAGAGGACGAACGCGAGCATGCTCGCGGTGAACAGCCCGAGGCCGGCGTAGTACCGCGGCAGGCCGGGCTCGCCCTCGTCGTTCATGTAGCCCAGCGAGAAGACGTGCACCAGAACGGCGATGAAGGAGACGATGACCAGCATGGCGGCCGACAGCGGGTCGATCAGCAGGCCGAACGTCAGGTCGAACGTCCCGGCGGTCTCGACGAAGGTGTACGTAGTCTCGTCGTACCCCTCGCCGGTCAGGACGAGGTGGCCGACCGTCGCCACGGACAGCCCCAGCGACCCCAGCGTCGCGAGGATACCCGACAGCGCGCCCTTCCTCGGGAGCCACCGCCCGACCAGCAGCGCGACCAGAAACGAGACGAACGGCAGCACGGCGATCGCCGGCGCGTAGGCGTAGATTCCCGCCACGGTCACCACCTCAGGGTCGTCGCGTCGGTCACCCGTACGTCGTCGAAGTTACGGTACAGCACCAGGATGATGCCGATGCCGATCGCGACCTCGGCGGCCGCCAGCGCCATCGTGAACAGCGTGAACACCTGGCCGGTGAGGTTCCCCCAGTAGAAGGCGAAGGCGACGAAGTTGATGTTGGCGGCGTTCAACATCAGCTCGACGCTCATCAGGAACATCAGGGCGTTCCGCCGGGTGAGAACCCCGAAGACGCCCGTGCAGAACACCGCCGCCGACAGGACGAGGTAGTACTCGGCCGGGACGCTCCCGAGGACCATCAGGACTCTCCCTCCTCGTCCCGCTTCGCGAGCATCACCGCGCCGTCGAGGGCGGCGTCCAGCACGACCGCGATGGCGACGAAGGCGACGAGAAAGCCCTCGCTGGCGACGGCCCCGGCGTCGAGGTTGAACATCGCGTAGCCGATGGACCGGGTGACCGAGCCGTCGGCGAAGCCGTCGGCGGTGCCGAAGCCCGACGTGAGAAACACCGCCGTCAGGAAGCCGAACAGCCCGACCGCCAGCAGGCCGCCGAGCGCGCTCAGCATGACGTAGTGGATCGCAACGGACAGCAGCGCCACGCCAAGAAGTAGCGCGGAGTGCCACACGTCACGAACTAGAACGACGCCCATGCTCGCCCCGACGGTCACCGCGGCGAACAGCAGGAACGCCAGCGTTTCGAACGGTACTACAGCCATTAGTTACCCCTCGCTCCGGGGGACGTTTGAACATTTCCTTTGCGACCGCGATAGCGTTTAGCGAGGAGAGAGTAGCGCACTTTGGCGGTGACGACGGCGTGTTCGAACACCCCTCCCGCTCGCGGGCTATGGCTCACGGCTCGCTTCGCTCGCCGGCAGAGCAGAGCTCTGCCGAGCCCTCGCTCGGTTCACTCGCGAGAACCCCGTTCGCGTCGAGGCGCTCCCTGCAGTCGCGCCTCGCTACTGCTCGCTGTTTCCGGAACTCAGCGATTTCCGGGATCATAAACGACGGCTCTGCGAGCCGTCGTTCGACCCACGCTCCCGTGTCGTCGCTCCCGACGTCGCTCCTCCCGCTCGCTGCTTCACGAGGCCTCCCTCGCTGCGCGAACGGTCGGCCCCGTTCGAGGTTCCCCTGGCACCGACTGACCGGCCGGCTCTCGCGTAACTGGACATTTCCTTTGCGACCGCGGCCGGAAAACGCAAGAATCGTGACAATAGGGCGCGAACGCCCGCGTTCGGACGGCCGGCGCCCCGGAGCCTCACTCCAGCAGGCCGAGGTCCTCGGCGACGAAGTCGGTCAGCTGGTCCATCACCGCCGGGTCGACCTCGGCGACGGCCTCGCCGTCGTGGAGCCGTTCGTTGTGCCGGGCGACCGTCTCCTCGACTTCCGGGAACGGCACCGCGGTGCGGGTGTCGCACGTCGTGCAGACGACCGGAATGTCCGGAACCTCCTCATTGCCGTCGTCGTCGGTCATGCCCGGGGCTGTGACCCCCCGCAATCAAAGTCGGTCCGGTTCCGTCGGCTCGGATGCGACGCCGGCTACGGCTCGACGACGTTGCCGCAGTCCGGACACGTCAGCGTCACGCCCGTCTCGTCGACCGCCGTCTCGTGGTAGTCGGCGCCACACTCCCCGCAGGGCACCTTCGCGCGCGTCTCGCCCATCTCCCGCGGTGCGCCCATCGCCAGCGCCCGCAGACGGTCGTCGCTCTCGTTGCGGCCCTCCTGGTACTCGCCGGGGGCGAAGCGGACGGCCTCGTCGGCGCCGACCTCGTGGTCGCCGTCCGGCGTCCGGAAGGTCGCGGTCCCCTCCAGAACGTAGAACACCTCCTCCTGGTCCATGTGGGTGTGCATCCCGCCGGAGAAGGACTCGCCGGGTTCGAGTTCGTAGTAGTTCAGCGCCATCTCCGCCAGCCCCAGAGCGTCGGTGGCGTGCTTCTGGACGTCGGCGACGCGGGGGTGGTTGTCGAGGTCGTCAATAGGGACTTTTTTCATTACAAGCGGTGGGGTACGCGGCCCCCGGAGTAAACCTTGTGTTAGGGAGCACGGCCATGTTCAGATACGGATTGAGGAATCCAGAAAGCCCTCGGCGCTCTCGACTTCTGCTCGCGG
>PXSC01000122.1:9493-10142 GCA_003023535.1 Halobacteriales archaeon QS_9_70_65
GAGGCCGCCGAGTCGCCGTAGCGCGCGCGGACTGGAGCGAGCCGAAGGCTCGCGGAAGGAGCACGCGCGCATATTTTCCCCACGTTTTTGCCGCGAAGGCGTGTTCGGCGGCTAACGCCGCCGAACCGCCGGAGCGTGCAAAAAGTGGGGGTTACTGATAGTCGATCTCCCCTTCGCCTTCGCCGATCCAGCCGCCGCGGTCGGGTTCCCGCGATGCGAGCGGGTCGATGTCCTTGTACCAGGGGACGTTCTTCAGCTCCTCCATGTCGTAAGCGAGGTCGTCTTTGGTGTCGCCGGTGAACTCGAAGTTCTGCGTCAGGAGGATGGCGTCGACGGGGCAGACCTCCTCGCACAGCCGGCAGTAGATGCACTGGCCGATGTGGAGGTTGTACTCCTCGCCGTTGCGTTTGTCGTCGGTGACGATCTGGATGGTGTCGTTGGGGCAGACGTTCTCGCACTGCCGACACCAGATGCATCGCTCCTGGCTGAACTTGTGGACGCCGCGGAACCGCGGGGAGACCTCGGGCGTCTCCTCGGGGTACTGGACGGTGAACTTCTCGCCGTCCAGGGCGTGTTTCATCGTCGTTGCCATCGATTTGAGCATTCCGATCATATCAGGCGATCACCCCCACGATGACGGCCGTGAGGA
>PXSC01000123.1 GCA_003023535.1 Halobacteriales archaeon QS_9_70_65
TTGTAGTTCTCCGTCACGACCCCGGGGTTGAAGTTGAGGACGTGGGTGTAGAACTCCCGCCAAGCCAGCTGGCTGCGGAACTCCTCGACGGACTCGTGGGCCTCGCCGTCGGTGTCGGCGAGCGTCTCCCGGACCCGCTCGTCGACCTCCCGGATTCCGATGGTACCGAACTTCATGTGCGGCGACAGTCGCGAGGTGGGCTTCTCGGCGGGGTAGTCGCGCCGTTCCTCGTAGGCGAGGACCTCCTCCTCGAGAAACGACTCGAGGAGGCTGCGGGCCTCGTCGGTGCCGGCCGGCGGCACCGTCCCCGGCGGGTCATCGAAGCCCAGCTCCCCGAGCGTCGGCAGCGGCTCGTCGTCGTCGGCCGCCGCCAGCTCCGGCACGGGACGGGGGTCGCCCTTCTCGCGGTCCCGCCACTTCTTCCAGAAGTACGTGTACACCGAGTAGGGGTCGCCGGCGTTGGTCGTGATGGAACCCGGCTCGTGGCAGATGGCGTCGTGGAACTTCTGGGGGGTGACGCCGGCGTCCTTCAGCGCCGCCGAGGCCCGCTCGTCGCGCCCGCGGGCCAGCCCCGAGTAGTCGCGGTTCCAGGAGACCATCTCGACGTCGCGTGTCTCGGCGAGGTCGGCGAGGACCGCCGCGGGGTCGCCGCGACGGACGAACAGCTCCGAGCCGCGGTCGCGGTACCCTTCGCGCAGCGACGCCAGCGCGTCCAGCATGAACGATACGCGGGGCGCGCCGGCGTGTTCGAGCACCTCGTCGTCGAAGACGAACACGCCCGCCGGGGTCTCGGGCGCGTCCGCGAGGCCGACGTTGTCCGACAACCGGAGGTCCCGGCGGTGCCAGTGGAGACGCATCACCAGTACGTAGAATCGTCGGGCCCTAAAATCCCCGGCCGGCCGGCCGGTTGCCGGTACGGCCCGGCGCCGCCGCGCGCCGGGCGCGGGAGCGGAGCCGCCCCCGCCGGCCGGTCACTTGTGGGCGCCGAGCAGGTCGTAGCTGCGCTCCCACTCGTAATCGTCGTCGTGGTACCGTTCGGCCAGCGGCTCCTCGGGCATCTCGCCGACCTCGCGCTTCTCCTCGCCGTAGGAGGGCCGGTCGGGCTCGTGGTAGAACCGCCCGGTCAGTACCTCGCCCTCGTACAGCGAGCGTTCGGTCCGCTGCATCATCTCGGCGGCCTCGCCGCGGTCCGAGCGGTCGAAGTCGTAGTCGTCGTTCTGTTGGACGTCGATGTACGGGACGTACTGCTTTGCGTCCTTGTTCCAGGTCGGACACTGTGTGAGGAAGTCGATGTGGGCGAAACCGTCGTGTTCGATCGCCTCGACGAGTATCTCCTGGGCCTGGTTGGGGTTGACCGCCGCCGTCCGGGCGACGTAGCTCGCGCCCGAGGTGAGCGCCAGCGACAGCGGCCGGATGGGCGACTTCGCCGAGCCGTGGGGCTGGGTCTTGGACTCGTGGCCCTTCGGGCTCGTCGGCGAGGTCTGGCCCTTCGTCAGCCCGAAGATCTCGTTGTTGAACACGATGTACGTCATGTCGTGGTTCTCCCGGGCGGTGTGCATGAAGTGGTTGCCGCCGATGCCGTAGCCGTCGCCGTCGCCGCCGGCGGCGACCACCTCGAGGTCGGGGTTGGCGAGCTTGGCGGCCCGGGCGACGGGCAGCGCCCGGCCGTGGATGGTGTGGAAGCCGTAGCTCTCGAAGTAGCTGTTCAGCTTGCCCGAACAGCCGATACCGGTCACCAGCAGCACCTCCTCGGGGTCCCGGCCGAGTTCGGCCATGGCGCCTTTCAGCGCCTTCAGGACGCCGAAGTCGCCGCAGCCCGGACACCACGTCGCCTGCGGCTCGATGCCGGGGGTGAACTCCTCGCGCTCTACCTCGCGGTCCGATCCGATGGCGTTGAACGCACTCATGATCAGTCACCTGCCGCGGGGACGAACCGCGTCGTCGGCGCGGGTTCGTCGCCGTCGATGATCGTCTCGAACCCCTCGACCACCTCGCCGGGCTCGAAGGGGTTGCCGTTGTACTTCAGGAGGCTGTGCAGCTTGGGGCCGAACCGGCCGAGTTCCTTCTGGACGAGCCCGCGGAACTGCGCGGAGCCGTTCATCTCGACGACCAGCGCCTCCTCGACGGACTCGAGAAACGCCGTCACCTCGGCCTCCGGGAACGGCATCAGCGCCGAGACGCCCAGCGACTTCACGGCGTGGCCGTCGGCGGCCAGCCGGTCGACGGCCTCCTCGACGGTGCCTTGCTGGCTACCGAACGTCAGGATTCCGTAATCGGCGTCGGCGACGGGCTCGCGCAGCGTCTGGTGGGTCGACTCGCGGCCGTCCAGCTCGTCGCGGATGGCCTCCAGCTTCCGGAGCCGCCGCTCCAGCTGGGCAACGCGGTTGTCGGTGTCCTCGCTGATGTGGCCCTCGGGGGTGTGTTCGTTGCCGGTCGCCAGAAAGCGGCCGCCCTGCTGGCCGGGGATGGACCGCGGGGAGACGCCCCCGTCGTCGTCGGGGTCGCGCTTGAACCGGCGGAACTTCCCGGAGGCGTGGTGGGCGGCCTCGGCGATCTCCGCCTCCGAGAGCGTCGATCCCAGGTCCGGGGTCGGTTCGCGGTCGAACACCGACTCATCGACGGTCCGCAGCTCGCCGGAGAGCTTCTGATCGTACAGCACGATGGCCGGCAGCTGGTAGTCGTAGGCCAGCTGGAAGGCGGTGCGGGTCTGCTCGTAGGCCTCGGCGGCGTTACCGGGCGCGAAGACGACCCGGTTGGAATCGCCCTGACTCGTGTAGAGGACGTGCTCGAGGTCGCCCTGTTCGGGCTTGGTCGGCATGCCCGTCGACGGCCCGGCCCGCATCGCCTCGACGAGGACGATCGGCGTTTCGGTCATCTCCGCCAGCCCCAGCGGCTCGGACATCAGCGCGAAGCCGCCGCCGGAGGAGCCGGACATCGCCTTCACGCCGGCGTGGGAGGCGCCGATGGCCAGCGCCGCCGCCGCGATCTCGTCTTCGACCTGCTCGGAGATGCCGCCCATCTCCGGGAGGTGCCGGCTCATCAGCGTGAACACCTCCGTCCACGGCGTCATCGGGTAGCCGGCGATGAACCGACAGCCCTCGTCGAGGGCGCCGTAGGCGATGGCGTTCGACCCCGACACCAGCACCTGCTCGCCGTCGTGGCTCCCTTCGGGCGCCCGGAGGTCGTGGGTGAACTCCATGTCGTCCACCTGCCGGTGGGCGGCCTCGAGGATCTCGAGGTTCGTCTCCAGCACCTCGCCGGACATCGCGTCGGCCATCAGGTCCTCGATGTGACCGAGGTCGTACTCCAGGAGTGCGCCGGTAGCACCGACGCCCGCGGTGTTGCGCATCACCTCTCGGCCCATGTCCCGGGCCATCTCCCGGAGGTCCAGCGGGTAGACGTGCCAGTCGTTGGCCTCGACCCGCTCGTCGAAGTCAGGGATTTCGTCGACGTCGACGAGCCCCTCGTCGTAGACGATGACCCCGCCCTCCCGGAGGTCGTCCAGGTTCTCCGCCAGCGGCTTGATCTCCTCGGTGCCGTAGTAGGCCTCCTCCTGTGGGTTCCGGGCGAAGGAGTCGCCCAGCGCCAGCAGGAAGTTGTGGCCGTCCCCGCGGGAGCGGACCGGCTCCGTGTATCACCGCGCCCGGACGGGCGCCTTCCGCGTACTTCGAGAGCCGGCAGTAAAAGCGTTTGCGACACGTTGTCATATAATAATAATTATATATTTCGTCGATGATCGACTCCCCCGGGCGGTCGAACCGGTAGCGTTCGACGATGCCGAACGATCGCTCGGGGTCGGCTGGCGCGTCACCGACCTCCTGGCGGACCGAACGGACGAGACACACCGGCGTTCGTACGTCGCTTCCCTGGCGCTATCCGAGCTGCGCGGCGTCGAGCGAAGCGGGACGCCTCGAACGCGAACGGCGTCCTCGCGAGTGAAGCGAGCGAGGGCTCGGCAGAGCCTCGCTCTGCCGGTGACCGAAGTGAGCCGTGAGCGAGGCAAGGATATCCGGGGTAGCGACCGCCAGCGGGCCGAGGACGTTCGAGGTCACCGCCGGCCGCATCGAGGGACATCCGTGTATCCGAACACCGCCGTCGAACTGGTACCGTTCGAATGAGAACCTCGGTTGCCGTCGTCGGCCGTAATCGGCGCGAAACTCCCTCGCTCTCGGCCCCTTCCGGTCCCACCCCCGGGCGTTCGCGCAGGGCACCGTCGTTCGTCCGAGCACCGTCGTCGAACTCGGGCACAGGTTTATTACGGACAGTGTCATGGTACCCTCAACCGGATGTCGCTGACCGAGCTCATCGCCGGGGTCGAGGCTCACGAGAAGACCCTGCGGGTGTTCAACGCGGATGACGACCGCGTCGAGAGCCTCCGCGAGCAGTTCCGCGACCGGAACCTGACGGTGGCCGCCGAGCGGCGACGGGGCCGACCCCGAGTTCGACGACGAGGCCTACCGTCCGGTTCTCGACCACCTCGACGAGACGCTGTTTACCTCCTACCACAGCGACCAGATGGTCGCCGCCTCCCGCGAAATCGAGGACCGCGCCTGGCGGGTCGGGGAGGGGACGCTGTACTCCGGCTTCCAGCGGCTCTCCGTGCTCGACGAGCAGCTGGACGTCTACGGACGGCTGGCCGACGGGGGGCTCGACGTCCACGCCTACGCCGCCCCGGACGACGACGTCCCCGGCCACGACACCGACCTCACCATCCACGTCGAGCGGGCCGACGAAATCGAGCGGTCGTGGTTCGTCGTCTACGACGGCGGCGGCGCCGACGTCAGCAAGTGCGCGCTGCTGGCCGAAGAGCGGGCGTCCCGCGGCTTCTACGGCTTCTGGACGTACGACCCCTCGACCGTCGACTGGATCATCGACCACTTGGAGTCGACGTACGGGCTATTGGAGCCGCAGTAACGGGACGGTGACGACCGAGAGACCGGCGGCAACGCCACAGTCGCGGATACGTTCCGTCGCTGTCGGCACACGGCCGGACCCATGACGCTCCGGGTCACCGCGCTTTCGTTCCGTGCTCGATGCTCGTACGTTTCTGCTTGCTGGCGGTCAGTATTCCTCGACGTCGACGACTTTCTTCGTCTCCTCGTGGGTGAGG
>PXSC01000124.1 GCA_003023535.1 Halobacteriales archaeon QS_9_70_65
GGCGCCGGGGAACACCGACGCGTCGATGTCGTCGGCGTACTCCTCGTCGCACATGATGATGCCGCCGCGGCCGGCGCGGATGGTCTTGTGCGTCGACCCCGTCACGAAGTCGGCGACGCCAACCGGCGACTGGTGGACGCCGGCGGCCACGAGGCCGGTGATGTGGGCGATGTCGGCGAGGTGGTAGGCGTCGACGGCGTCGGCGGCCGCCTGGATGCGGTCGAACTCCACCTCTCGAGGGTAAGCGGAGTAGCCCGAGACGATGATGTCGGGGTCGAACGCCTCGGCCTGCTCGCGGAGCCCCTCGTAGTCGAGATAACCCGTCTCGGGGTCGACCTCGTACTGTTCGACCTCGTAGGTCTGGCCGGTGAAGTTCGCCGGGTGGCCGTGGCTCAGGTGGCCGCCGTGTTCGAGTTCCAGCGACAGAATGCGGTCGCCGGGCTCCAACATCGCCAGGTAGACGCCCATGTTGGCCTGGGTGCCGGAGTGCGGCTGGACGTTGACGTGGTCGGCGCCCCACAGCTGCCGGGCGCGTTCGATCGCCAGCTCCTCGATCTCGTCGGCGTGTTCGCAGCCGGCGTAGTACCGCTCGCCGGGGTAGCCCTCGGCGTACTTGTTGGTCAGCTCCGAGCGTTGGGCCTCGAGCACGGCCTCGGAGACGTGGTTCTCGGAGGCGATCATCGCGAGGGTGTTCTCCTGGCGGTCGCGCTCGCCTTCGAGGGCGTCGGCCGCTGCGGGGTCGATCTCGCGGACGCTGTCGTAGCTCATACGTTCTCTGGGGGCGGGCACAGTAAGAATCTACCCGTTGCCGGCGAGAGCATCCGGCGTCGGAGTCCAGCCCGACCGGACCTGGCCGGAGGAACAGTACTATACAGTCGGCCCCGTACTGACGGGTAGATGGTCGAATGGTCGGGGGCCGACGACCGCCTTTGCGGATTCGGGGAGCGGGACGCCATCGTCCTCGACACGGAGGGCTGGCGACCGGGCGGCGACCCGCCGGCGCTCGGCGTCCGCGTCGACGCGGCCGCGATCGGCACGACGGAGGCGCTCGGCCTCCCCGCGCAGGACGTCGTCGTGATCGGCGACGGCGACGATCGACCGCTCTCCGAAGGGACGCTCGCCGCGGGCGTTCACCGGCTGATCGTCGACGGACCGCTCGAGACGCGGGTCGCCTTCGAGGGTCCAGCGTCCGTCGACGCCGGGCCCGAGGGGCCGCGGCTCCGCTTTCCCGAGCCGCGGCCGGTGGCCGTCGGGTTCAGCGAGACGCCGACGCCGAGGGAGACGGTGACGGTACCGCCGACGCCGGCCGGGCTGGCGGCGGCGGTGACCGCCGCCGCCCGCACCCACCGGACGGCGGGGCCCGGACGCTCCCATCCCGGACGTCGGCCCCGGACCCCGCAGGTGGTCCTCGAGGAGGGGGCGACGGCCGACCCCGAGCCGGACGACGACCGGCCGACGATGACCGTCCCGGCCGACCCGACCGCCGTGCTCGTCGCCGCGCCGCTTGCGTACTACCTGGGCGCGGACCTGCTGACGACGGCCGGGCCGCCGACCCTCGGCGGCGACGCCCTCGATTACGAGTTCGAGCCGCTGCCGGCGTTCGCCGAGGCGGTCGGCGGGCTGGTCGGCGACCTCTGCGGGCTCGACACCGCGCTCCGGTCGATCGACGGCGAGAGCGGACCGCTGCCGGTCGACCTCGACGACGCCGACCGGCTCCGGTCGGCGACGCCGCTCGAGCGGCTCCGGGCCGTCGTCGACGGCGGCGGCTACGGCGGGACGTGGCCGCTCGCCACCTACGTGAACGACGACGTCGAGAACGGCCGGTATCTCCCGTACCTGCTGGACCGGCTGAGCACCGTCTACCCCGCCGAGGCCTCCGAGCTGGACCCGCAGGCGCTGCTGAAGCGGAGCCTCGACGAGTTCTTCCGCGGGGAGACGGCCAGCGTCGAGGCGGTCGACCCGACGCTGGCCGACAGCCGGTTCCACGCCTGGCGCGGCGACGGGACGCCGGTCGACGCGTTCACGCTGCTGGGAGACGAGCCGGGATCGGCCGGCGACGGCTTCGACGTCGAGGTGGTCTGCAACGACGAGGCGATGCGCTCGGAGGGCGACGTCGCGGAGGTCTACCGGCGCCGGCTCGACGGCCGGTCCGTCGACGTCCGCGTCCGCGAGCGGCTGACGACCGCCGAACTCGCGGCGCTGTTCGAGCGGCCGACCGACCTCGTCCACTTCATCGGCCACTGCGAGGTGGAGGGGCTGGTCTGCCCCGACGGTCACCTCGCGACCGCCGACCTCGACGGCTGCGAGGCGGCGTCGTTCTTCCTCAACGCCTGCGGCTCCTATCACGAGGGCTACGACCTCGTACGGCAGGGGGCGACGGCCGGGGCGGTGACGCTGACGACCGTCCTCGACGAGCAGGCGGTGACCGTCGGGACGACGTTCGCGGAGCTGCTGGCCGCCGGCTTCGCCTTCGATCGCGCGATGGCGCTGGCCCGCGGCGAGGTGCTCGCCGGCCGGGACTACGTCGTCGTCGGCGACGGCACCGCGCGGCTCCGGTCGCCGCGCGGCGACGCCGGTGTCTTCGAACTCGAGCGGGCCGACGACGGGTTCGCGGTCGGCTACGAGGCGACCGCGCCGGACGCCGCCGGCCGTCGGTACCGCGACCCCTTCGACGACCGGGAGCGCGCGGCCGGAACGACCGCCCGGGCGACGCTCGACCGCGGGCGACTCCGCGAACTGTTCGAACGGTACAGCGCGCCGGTCCGCTTCGACGGCCGGCTTCGCTGGACCGACGAATTCGTCGACGACCCGCCGGAACAGTGAACGACGTTTCTCCCGCGTGTTCGGAACATATATTTAAATCCTCGGTCGGATTTCGTTGCCGAACGGTCGCTAATATTAAATACGTCGGTCAACATTGTACTGATACAATGGAAACGAACATTGTCACGGATACGATCACCGCTGCTTTCGAGGAGTCGCTTTCGACAGCGGACGAGGAACTGTACCTGATCAACCCCACCTACGAGACGATCGAAGAGCTCGTCGACGTACTCGACGCCGACAGCCCGACGGTCCGGCTGCTGGCGCCGGAAGAGACGCTGAAGGCGGTCACCGACGACTTCCTCGTCGCCAGCGCGGCCGCCGACCACGTCGAGGCCGGGACGCTCGAGTTCCGCGCCACCGAGACCGACGCCAACACGCTCGTCGTCACCGACTCGAGGGTCGTCGCGCTCGTCGACGGCGGCGACAGTGCCGCGGGACTGACGGCGACCGACGAGACGTTCGTCGACAGCACCTACGGCCGGGTCGACGCCGCCTGGGACGACGCCGGGGCGTTCGACCTGCGGACGCCCGCTCTCTCGCGGGTCCGCGGCTCGCTGGAGGACGAACTCGGCGAGGCGACCGTCGACGACTTCGATTCCGTGCTCGACTCCCTGGAGACCGCCCGGGGCGACGGCGACGGCCTCGACGAGGTGACCGTCTCCATTCTGGTGGCCGCCAAGAACGAGGACCTGCTGTACGACATCTCCAAGTGGGGCGAGGACATCGGCA
>PXSC01000125.1 GCA_003023535.1 Halobacteriales archaeon QS_9_70_65
ACCATCACCAACATGGGCACCGAACTCGGTGCCACGTCCTCGATCTTCCCGACCGACGAGAACACCGAGGACTACCTCGAACGCCTCGGTCGCGGCGACGAGCACGTCGAAATCGGCCCCGACGAGGACGCCGACTACGACGACCAGATCACCATCGACCTCTCGGACATCGAACCGCTCATCGCCAAGCCCTCGATGCCCGACAACGTCGTGCCCGTCAGCGAGGTCGAAGGCACGGAAGTCGATCAGGTCATGATCGGGTCCTGTACGAACGGTGCCTACGAGGACATCCTCCCGGCCGCCAAGATGCTGGAGGGCCGCGAGACCAACAAGACGACCGAGATGATCGTCGCGCCCGGTTCCAAGCAGGCCTCCGAGATGCTGGCCCGCGAGGGCTGGACCGCCGAGATGATGGCCGCTGGCGTCAACTTCTCCGAGGCGACGTGCGGTGCCTGTATTGGCATCGGTCACGTCCCGGCCAGCGACTCGGTGTCTCTTCGCACCTTCAACCGCAACTTCGAGGGTCGGTCCGGCATCGAGGACGACAACGTCTACCTCTGCTCGCCGGAAGTCGCCACTGCGGCGGCCATCAAGGGCGAAATCGTGGACCCGCGGAATCTCGCCGACGAACTCGGCGACCTCGAGGACCCCGGCTTCGAGATGGGCGACAAGTACAGCCCGGGCATGGGCGAGGACGACCCGGACCTCATCGCACCCGACGAGGCGGTCGACGACGAACTGATCAAGGGCCCCAACATCGGCGACGTGCCGCTGAAGGACCCGCTCGGCGCCGACCTCGAGGGTCCGGCGCTCCTGAAGATGCAGGACAACATCACGACCGACCACATCATCCCCGCGACCCAGGACATCCTGATGTACCGGTCGAACATCCCCAAGCTGAGCGAGTTCACGCTGTCGCGGGTCGACGACTCGTTCGCCCGGCGCGCCCTCGAGAGCGACGGCGGCTTCCTCGTCGCCGGCGAGAACTACGGCCAGGGCTCCTCGCGGGAGCACGCGGCCCTGTGTCCGATGTACCTCGGCGTCGAGGGCGTGCTGGCCCGGAGCTTCGCCCGCATCCACAAGGCCAACCTGTTCAACTTCGGGCTCCTGCCGCTGGAGATCGACGCGGCCGACTACGAGCGCATCGAGCAGGGCGACGACGTCGAAGTCGTCGACGACGTCGCGGAGGCCGTCGCTTCCGGTCAGGAGGAGTTCACCGTCCGCGTCGACGACGACTGGGAGCTCACCGCGACGCTGGACGCCTCCGAGCGCGAGCGGCGCATCCTCGCCGACGGCGGCAAACTACCGCACGTCAAGAGAAAACACGAGGACGGCACCGGCGCCGCGCCGGCCGACGACTGAGCGGCCCGCAGTATCTTCTGAACGGACGGTATCGTGGTCAGCGTGTCGTCGGTGGTGAAGAGACGCCGGACGCGACGGCCCCGGAACAGGGGGTGGGGGAGATCGCCGGGGACCGTCGCTGTCCGGCGTTCGAAAGCGGGTGGGGGGGGGGGGGGGATGCACCCAATCGGGTGCACCCCAAACTTAAATGCACACGCACATGAATCTTCTGGCCCACCGTCGGCCGTCGGTAGGAATATAGTGCCCTCGGTACAACTACACGGCGTGACCGCGACTACCGCGCGCGTCGGGACGGAGGTCCGGGAGGCAGTCCGCGCGGACCTGCTGGAGGTGTTCCGCATCGAGAAGCGGTCGTTCGCCCAGCCGTGGCCGTACGCGGCCTTCGAGGGGTTCCTCGGGGAACCGGGCTTTCTGGTCGCCGACGACGAGGGGGTGGGCCGACTCCTGCTCGGGGAGGCGCTCGGGACCCTCGCCGTCGACGGCGCCGACCGGGTGAAACTCGAGGTCCGGGCGACCAACGGGGCCGCGCGGTCGCTGTACCGGGAGTTCGACTTCGAGACCCACCACGTCGTCCCCGCGTACTACGACGACGGCGAGGACGCCCACATCATGATCCGAGAGGCCTGACACGCGACGATCGGACGCCCACCCCTTCAGGGTGGGCGCAAGCGACGACACGGCCCACCGATCTCCCGTCGACGACACTCCGCATTCCGAACGCTCACTCTACCGGAGACGATACGGAGAGACACGCAGGACGGCGAAAACGCGGTTATTGAACGGCCCCGGCCCGGAGTGCTGAACGCCTTCTACAGTATTCCCTGGGGACCCTCGAGGGCGGGGGCGCCCATGTGACCCACGAGAGCAATCAGAACACGACCCTACGCCGGCTTGGGACGCACTCCCGCGGTGTGGAAGCGTGTCGGGTCGATGGCCCGGCCCGCGGCCTCGGGCGCACCGAGGGGCGACGGCCGCCGGTAGTGGATACGGCTCGCGAGGGCGGACACGCCGGCCCTCGAGCAGGGCCACCCGGGGGCACGCATCCCGAAGTACCCGCGAGGGGAATGTGCCACCGGGTGCGGCATCACCGGGGTGCTCACCGCAGGTGAAATCCCGCGGCTTCAGCCGTAGAAGGAGGTCAAAGCCGTTTTGCGGCCGGGCCCGCAACGGCGAACATGGGATACGCCTGTCCGGTCTGCTCTGACCCCCAGGCCGACGGGGGTCACCTCGCGAACCACCTCGCCTTCACCGCCATGCTCGGCGACGACGCACACGAAGCCTGGCTCGACGAGCACGTCCCCGGCTGGGGGGAGATGGGGGAGACCGAACTGGCCGACGTCGCCACCGAGGAGGTCGAGGCCGTCGAGTTCCCCCAGGTGTTCGAGGACACCGTCGGTGGCCTCGACGACGATGGCGACCCGCCGGCCGAGCGGTCCGGCACCCTCTTCGACGACGCGGGCCACGGGCACGACCACGCTGACCGCGCCCACGCCGACCGCGTGCGCGACCGAGGCGGGGCCGGCGAGCCGACCGACGAGGAGGCGGCGGCCATTCTCGAGGAGGCCCGCGAGATGACCCGCCGAATGTTCGAGGACGACGGAGATAACAACGGGTAATACCCCCGCGTCCGTACGGGTGGGCATGCCCAGGGGTACGCTGGCGCCGGAGACGTGGACGGCGGCCCACGAGCGCTTCGAGGCGCTCGGGGCGACCGCACAGTCGGTCGTCCGCGAGGTCGCGAAAGCCATGGAGTTCGACCGCGAGGAGTACGACGACCGGGTGACGAGCGACGTCGTGGAGACGGCCAGACGGGCGATGTTCGCCGAGGAACTGGCGGTCCGGGTCGACGACGCCGAGGCGTTCGAGGCCTGGCGCGCGGAGACGACCCACGAGGTCCACGTCGTCGGCCACGAGGCGGCCGACCGGGTCGCCTGGCACGACGCCCCCGCCGCCGGCCGGGCGGTGGCGGCGACGTTCGGTTCCGAGCCGGAGGCGGCCGTCGCGACCGTCCGCCGGATGGCGTTCAACCGCCTCTACCGCGAGGAGCTATGCGACCCGTAACCCGCAACGCCCTGCTGGTCATCGCCGGGCTGGTCGTCGCGTTGCTGGCGCTCGGCGCGCTGCCCGGCCTGATTCGGACCGGCGACCCCTACTACGTCGAGGCGACGATTGCCGCCGGCGGGTCGGCCGTCGCCGGCGAGAACCTCTCCGAACGGCGGTTCCCCTACTCCTTCGGAGCCGTCACGGCGGCCGACGACGGCCCGGGCCGGTCGGAGCCGTACTACACCGGCGTCGTCGGATTCAAGAAGGCGTTCACGCACACGCCGTTCGCGGAGTTCGAGGAGTTCGAGGCCCGGACGCCGGCGGCCGTCGACCGGCGCGGTGACTCGCCGACCGGTGACGTCGCCTTCCTGCGGGTCGACGGGACGCGCTACCGGCTGGAGATCGTCCGGCCGCCGGAGGCAGCGTGACCGGCGACGCCGACCCGAACCCCGACTCTGGCCCGGGGCCGGACCCTGATCCGAGCCCCGCCGACCACGACTGGCGCGTCGTCGAGTCGGTCGCGGAGTACGAAACGGGCTGGTACACCGGCGGCTACGACCTCGTGGAACTGCCCGACGGCGACCGGAAGCGCTACTACTGGGCGGAGCTGCCGCCGGCGGCCGTCGTCGTCGCCGTCGTCGACGCTCCCGCGGAGTTCGGGCTGCCGCCGGTCGACGCCGACCGGGCGGTCGTGATGGTCGAGCAGTTCCGCCCGATCATCCGGGAGCTGTGTTACGAGCTGCCGGCCGGCGTCGTCGAGGACGGCGAGAGCTACGCCGAGGCCGGCGCCCGCGAGCTGGAGGAGGAAGTCGGTCTCGTCGCCGACGACGTCGAGCTGATCGAGTCGTTCTGGTGCTCCACGGGGCTGCTGCGGCACGAGCGCGGCATCGTCTGGGCCGAGGACTTTTCGACCGGCGAGCGGACGCTCGACGGCAGCGAGTTCCTCGACGTCCGGACCGTCCCGCCGGAGACGGCCCGGGAGCTGGCCCGCGAGCCGCCGGCCAACGACGCCACGATGGAGGGGCTGCTGCTGGCGGCGGCCGACGGCTATCTTTAGCCGGCCGCTTAAGCCCGTCGTCGCCCTTCGACCGGTATGGATGGCGAGATCGACGACGAGGAACTGCACGCGCTGCTGGCCGACGACGAGGACGTCCGGGTCGTCGACATCCGGTCGCCGTCGGCGTTCCGGCGGGGCCACATCCCCGGCAGCGAGAACGTCCCGTTCGAGGAGCTGACCGACCGGATCGAGGCGGTCGCCGGCGCCGACCGGGTCGTCGCCGTCTGCCCGAAGGGCGAGGCCAGCGTCCAGGCGGCCCGGCTCGTCGGTTCCTTCGACGGCTTCTCCGGGCGGGTCGAGTCGCTGTCGACCGGGGTCGGCGGCTGGTCGTACGACCTCGAGACGGGCGACGGGGGCGACGGCACCGTCGACGGTGGCGAAGAGCCCGGCGACGGAGAAGAAGAGGAAGCGCCGTTCTGACCGGCGCGGCCGCTCGGCGACAAGAGAACGGACGGAGAACGGACGCTCGACGTGCGGTCAGAGAGCGGTCACGCGACGTTGTACCCCTTCTCGCGAAGGAAGTCCTCGATGCGGTCGAGGTGGTTGCCCTGGAGTTCGATGGCGTCGTCCTCGACGGTGCCGCCACAGGCGAACTTCGACTTCAGGTCGCTCGACAGCGAATCCAGGTCGACGTCGCGGGGGTCGAACCCCTCGACGACCGTTACCTCCTTTCCGTATCGGCGCTCGTCGATG
>PXSC01000126.1 GCA_003023535.1 Halobacteriales archaeon QS_9_70_65
GATACTGACGCCGCGGTGGGTCCGGACCGACCGCCAGCCCATCTACGTCGACGACCTGCTGGAGTACCTCCTCGGGGTGCTGGAGGCGCCGGCCACCCGAAACGACAGCTTCGAGGTCGGCGGTCCGGACGTGTTGACCTACGAGACGATGCTGGAGCGGATCGCCGAGGTCGTCGCCGGCCGGCGGGTGCCGGTCGTTCCGCTGCCGGTGACGTCGCCGCGGCTGTCGGCCGGGTGGTTGTGGCTGGTGACGGACGTCTCGCTGTCGGCCGCCCGGCCGACGGTCGCCGGCCTCCGGAACACGGTCGTCGCCGCCGACGACAGTATCCGCCGACACGTCGACGTCGAGCTCACGCCGTTCGACGAGGCCGTCCGGGCCGTCGTCGACGGCCGACCGACCGCGACCGCCGCTCCCGCGGCGGGTGAGGCGTAGATGCGGCCCGACTACGGCGAGACGTGGGCCTACGAGAGCATCATCGGGGCGCTGCCGGGGATCGACCTCTCCCGGGCGGAGGCCGTCGCCATCCAGCTGGTCTTCTTCGAGACGGCCATCGTCGCCCTGGCGTGGTACTACGGGCTCTGGCAGGCGGCGCTGGCGGGGACGGCGGCCGTCGTCATCGCCGCGGTCGGGAGCCTGGAGATGCTCCGCATCAGCCGGGCCGCCCGGGCCTCCGAGTCGCCCGAGCCGTACCGACAGCTCCTGTTCAGCTCCAACATCGAGGTGGTGCTCGGGGTGCTGGCGTTCATCGCCCTGGTGACGCACCTGTTCGTCTTCGACCCGCAGAGCGGTGGCCGACTCGTCGAGCGGCTGTTCGGCCCCGACCCGCCCGTGCTGGTCGTCTACCTGATGCTGCTCGTGCTGTGGGACCTCTGTTACCGCATCGGCACCGGCTGGTGGGCGTCGGTCGTCGGGCTGTGGCGGTCGGCCCGCTACCGCTTCACGCCCGAGACGGCCGCCACCCTGCGACAGGCCGACCGCGAGACCATCCTGTTCGCGGGCGTCCAGCTACTGTTGGTGCCGTTCCTGCTCGACCACCAGGTGCTGCTGGCGGCCCTCGTCGGCCACGTCGCGGCGGTGGCCGCCGTCACCGGGACGTCGCTGCTGCTGTTGCGGTCCCGGGAGACCGGCTGACGGCCGTCGTTACTCCGACTGAATCCGCTTGAACTGGTCGAGAAGCGCCTCCGCCGACTCCCCCGAGTCGTACTCCAGCTCCCCGTCGTATTCCGTGCGGTCGTCGTCGAAGGACGCGTCCACGCTCGAGGCCTTCTCCTCGCGGCGCTCGTGTTCGTCCTCGTCATAGGCACCCATTGACATGGTAACGACAGGCGACTAACGAACTCCGGGTAATCAATGTATCGCGGATGATGCCCGGTGGTTTATGACGGCCACCGAGCACAACCGCTAAACGACGCGGCCCGCTACCCGAACCGTGGCTGGTCCCCTCCGATTCCGCCGGTCGGACGAGACGTGGACGGACGACCGGATCGACGCGGAGCTGCTCGCGCCGCTGGAGTCGTCGTTCGGCGCGCGGCTCGAAGACCCCTGGTTTCGCGTCGCCGACGACCGCTACGAGACCTGCCGGCTGGAGATGGACAACGGCGACGTCGCGCTGTTCTGCTACCGGCCGGGTCGGGCCTACTGGCTCGGCAACACCGAGACGCCGGAGCCGCTGTGGCGGACCGAGAAGGTGACGTTCGGGGAGGCGCCGTACGCCGTCTCCCGGTGGGCCCAGCGGGAGCTCACCGCCCGCGTCGAACTCACCGACCCGTGGCTCGCCAACTTCGGGTACGTCACCTGGTTTTTCCTGCCGGTGTTCTGCTCGAAGGACGGTCGCCACACGACGCGGCGGTTCTTCGCCGAGGACGCCGCCGGCTTCCCCGACGCGACCCGCGAGGAGGGCCTCGACTTCTACGAGTCGCTGTTGTCGACGGGCGTGCTGGACGCCCACCGGTACACGATGGCCGCGAAGCTCGGCACCTCCGACGGCTACGACGTCGGCCGGATGCGGGCGACGATGGCGGAGTTCACGGTCGCGAAGCTGTTGACCGACGCCGGCCTCGACTTCGAGCCGGAGGTCGAGCAGGAAAGCGGCCACGCGCTGGACTTCGCGGTCGACGGCGACCTCGTCGAGGTGACGCGGCCGGAGCCGCCGGCCCGCCGGTCCGGCGCCGACCACCCCGTCGCCGCCGTCCGGGAGACCGGCCGCTCGAAGCGCTCCGACCAGCTGGCGAAACACCCCGACTCGGCGCTGTTCATCGACTGCACCTCCTTCCGGGACGACGAGTGGGCCGCCGTCGGCGGCGAACGCCCCGGCGTCGGCCACGAGCCGACCGTCGTCCTCCGGGCCCGCCCCGACGGCCGCGTCGAGGGCTACCGCCGCGGCGACCTGCCGTTCGACCTGGACGGTGCCGTCGCGTGGATCTGACGGGCTGCGGTCGGAATGCGGGGAGATAAGTGCACGCCGGCCCGATTATAATCGCATGGAGACGTTGTTGCTGGACCCCGAGGACGTCGCCGACAGCGCGCGCACCGAGGAGGTCATCGTCGCCGTCGAGGAGGCCTTCGCGGCCTACCAGGCCGGCGACGTGCAGATGCCCGCCAAATCCTACATCGAGCTGCCGGCGTACAACGGGGACTTCCGGTCGATGCCCGCCTACATGGACGCGGGCGACTGGGACGCCGCCGGCATCAAGTGGGTCAACGTCCACACCGACAACGCCGACGAGCACGACCTGCCGACGGTGATGGGGACGATGATCTACTCCGACCCGACGACGGCCTTTCCGCTGGCCATCATGGACGGGACGACGCTGACCCGCCAGCGGACGGGCGCCGCCGCCGCCGTCGCCACCGACCACCTCGCCGTCGAGGGAGCCACGTCGCTCGGCATCGTCGGCGCCGGCGTCCAGTCGTACACGCAGCTCGAGGCGATCAGCGTCGTCCGCGACATCGAGGAGGTCGTCGTCGCCGACAGACGGGCAGCGGCCGTCGAGGCGTTCGTCGACCGCTTCGGCGACGCGTTCGACGTCCGCGGCGGCTCCATCGCCGAGGCCGCCGGCTGTGACGTTCTCTCGACGGTGACACCCGTCCGCTCGCCCATCGTCGAGGCCGCCGACGTCGGCGACCACACCCACATCAACGCCATGGGCGCCGACGCCGCGGGCAAACAGGAGCTCGACCCCGCAATCCTCCCCGAGGCGACGCTCGTCATCGACGACTACGAGCAGTGTACTCACTCCGGGGAGATCAACGTCGCCTGGGGCGAGGGCCGCATCGACGACGACGACATCTACGCCGAGGTGGGCGAGATCGTCGCCGGCGCGACGCCGGGCCGGACCGACGCCGACGGTGTCACCGTCTTCGACTCCACCGGCCTCGCAATCCAGGACGTCGCCACCGCCCACGTCGTCTACGAACACGCCGACGAACACGGCGCGGGGACGCGGTTCGGCCTCGTCGACACGACCGTCCGGTGACCCCG
>PXSC01000127.1:0-1989 GCA_003023535.1 Halobacteriales archaeon QS_9_70_65
CGCCAAGAGCGCCCGCGAGAGCCACGTCGCGGCGCTCGAAGCGGAGTACGGCGCCGTCGGCAGCGGCTACCCGAGCGATCCGACCACCCGCGCGTTCCTTCGCGAGCACGTGGCGACGACCGGCGACCTGCCGGCGTGTGCCCGCGAGTCGTGGGCGACCTGCGAGGACGTGCTGGCGGCCGCCGAGCAGTCCGCGCTGGGAGAGTTCTGATGGTCTGTGATACAAATACGCTATACTGGTTTGTGTGACTCCCGCCAACCTCAGTCCGCGCTGGCCGGGGACTCGTCGGTGGGCGTCTCGTCGACGAGCGGATAATCGATCTGCATCTCGATCCGGTCGAACGGGACGATGTGTCGCATCGCCCCGCCGGGGCCGCCTTTCTCGAAATCGAGGATGCCCAACACCTCTAACCGCTTCAGGTCGAAGTGGACATCCGAGACATCGTGGTCGACGAGGCGAGCAACCTCGCGGATGCTCTCGGGGTCGTCGTCGGCGATCGCTCCGAGCAGGTCCAGCCGCAACGGCGTGAGAACGTCGACGAGGTCGTCGTAGGATCCGAACTGCAGAACCGCCTGCTGGTCGCTCTCGTCGAGGTCGCCAGCATCGCCCGCCTGGACGAACTGCAGGGCGTCCTCGCGAAGCTGTTCTCGGTCACCGACGGTGATGTGGAGTGTCGTGGTCATGGGTGGTGTCGTGATGTAGGTGAGACGAACCCGTCGCCGCGCTACGCAACCGATTCGCTCGACGCATGGCAGCCGCGGCTCGCAGTAATCAGTATGACGCTGATAGTATTTAGAAATGAGTAGCGTCTTTTAACGGTGATGGCAGCGTCTCCGAACGCCTCCTCCCGCTCGCGGGCTGCGCCTCGCTGTGCTCCGCGGCTCCCTGCGGTCACCGGCAGCGCAACGCTCTGCCGAGCCCTCGCTCGCTTCACTCGCGAGGACGCCGCTCCACCTTGAGGCCGCTCTCGCTGCGCTCGCTCGGCCTCGCAACGCGCGGCCGGCGGCCGTGCGTGCGTCGGCTCGCTCCGCTCCGCGGCTCCCTACGGTCACCGCTCTGCCTCGAGGCCTCCCTCGCTGTGCTCGCTCGGCCTCGCTCCCCGAGCGGTCGGCCCCGTTCGAGGCCCCGCCCGGCGCCGGCTGACCGGCCGGCTCTCGCATAACTGAACATGGTCAGACGCGGTCCCACGTCAATTTAAGTCCGGCAGGCGAAAACGACCGTTTATATGCGCGTACTCGTCGTCGGCGGCACCGGCTTCATCGGCGAGGCACTGTGTGCGGAACTCGACGAGCGTGGCTTCGAGGTGACCGCCCTCTCAACCTGGTGGCGCTGTCGCCGCTGTTCCGGCCGGCCGGCGACGACGAGGCGCACTTCACCGTCCACCGGGACGGCACCGAGAACGTCGTCCGGGCCGCCGAGACCCACGGCGTCGGCCGGCTGCTGCAGATGAGCGCCCTCGGGGCCGACCCCGAGGGCGACACCGCCTACATCCGCTCGAAGGGACTGGCCGAGGCGATCGTCCGGGAGTCGGACCCCGAGTGGACGATCTTCCGGCCGTCGGTGGTGTTCGGCGACGGCGGCGAATTCATCCCTTACACCAAGCGGCTGGCGCCGCCGTACCTGACGCCGCTGCCGGGCGGCGGAACGACGCGGTTCCAGCCGGTCTGGGTCGGCGACCTCGTGCCGATGCTGGCCGACGCCGTCGCGGGCGTCGCCCCCGGCGACGGCCCGGAGCCGCAGCTGGACGACGACCTGACGCCGGCGGTCCGGCCGGCCGACGACGACACCCCCCACGCCGGCGCGACCTACGAGGTCGGCGGACCGGAGGTGCTGACGCTGGCGGAGGTGGCCCGGCTGGCCCACGGCGCCGACGGCAAGCCGGTCGACGTCGTCTCGGTTCCGATGCCGCTGGCGAAGGTCGGCCTGTCGTCGCTGGACGCCGTCCCGGTCGGCGTGTTGGACGCGCTGCCGGGCGTCCCGCGGATGGG
>PXSC01000127.1:2103-5584 GCA_003023535.1 Halobacteriales archaeon QS_9_70_65
CTGGAGTACGACACCACCCGCGGGACGGGTATCGTCGGCCACGCCGTCGCCGTGAACACCGCGAAAGCGGACCTCCTCGGGCTCGACTACGTCCCCGAGGAGAACCGCGTCCTCATCGGCCAGTCGGTGGTGAAGGGCCACGGCGCCGGCACCGAGCCCGAACTCGGCGAGCGGTGTACCCGCGAGGACATGGAGGAGATCCAGTCGGCCATCGACCGGATGACGACCAGCGAGATCGACGCGTTTCTCATCATGGCGGGGCTGGGCGGCGGCACCGGCAGCGGGGGGTCACCGCTTCTGGCCGACCACCTCCAGCGGCTCTACGTCGAGCCGGTCTACGGGCTCGGCATCCTCCCGACGAGGGACGAAGGCGGCATCTACAACCGCAACGCCGCCAAGTCGTTTCAGAACTTCGTCGAGTCGGTCGACAACCTGCTCGCCTTCGACAACGACGCCTTCAAGACCGGCGGCGAGAGCCTCCAGGAGGGCTACACCGAGATCAACGACGAGATCGCCTCCCGGTTCGGGGCGCTGTTTTCCGCCGGCGAGATCGAGGCCCTCGGCGACGAGGTCGCCGAGAGCGTCGTCGACGCCTCCGAGATAATCAACACGCTCGGCGACTACGGCATCACCTCCATCGGCTACGCCAGCGAGGAGGTCGACACGCGGGACACCGGGCTGTTGGACCGGCTCCGCGGCGGCAGCGACGACAACGGCCTGACGACCGCCGGCGACGCCACCAACCGCATCACGTCGCTGGTCCGGAAGGCGACGCTCGGCAAGCTCACCCTCCAGTGCGAGGTCGACTCCACCCAGCGGGCGCTGCTGCTCGTCTCCGGCCCGCCGGCGGCGCTCAACCGGAAGGGCATCGACAAGGCGCGGAAGTGGCTCGAGGACTCGACGGACTGTCTGGAGGTCCGGGCGGGCGACTACCCGCTGCCCGACGAGGACCGGGTGGCGGCCATCGTCGTCCTCTCGGGGGTGACCGACGTCCCCCGGGTCCGGGAGATGCAGCGACTGGCCATCGAGGCCGAGGAGAACGTCGAACAACTCCGGGCCTCCAGCAAGGACGACCTCGATAGCCTCATCGAGTACGGTGACGATGAAGCGTGAGGGCCTGGCAGTTCTCCTCGCGGTGCTACTGGCGTCGGTGCTCGCGGGCCCCGTCGCCGCCGTCGACAGTAGCCCGCAGACGGCCCCCGACGCCTCCGAGGTCGACTCCGAGTTCGACGCGACCTACGAGCTGACGAACCTCTTCGAGGACTTCGAGCGGTGGACGCTGGTCGGCGAGACCGAACTGGAACGCGTCACCTGGACCGTCCGGCAGTACGACCAGGCCGGCAACCAGGTCGCCCAGGACTCCTACAACGGCCAGACGTTCTCCCGGCGGGTCGACATCGAAACCGGCGTCAGCCGGATCGAGGTCCGGGTCACCGGCACGACGCCGACCTTCGGGTCGCCGACGTACGACCCGCCGCAGCGGTTCACCGCCGCGACCTTCCGGCTGGATCGGGAGGGCGGCACACAGCAGGCCATCGACACGTACGAGACCCACCACTACACCCAGGCGAGCAATTCGACCCGGCAGGACGTCGAGCAGGCAGAGCGGGCCGTCGACCAGTTCGGCGACGAGGGGAGCCGGGAGACGCTCGATCGGGCCGTCTCCGCCTTCGAGGCCGGCAACTACGACAATGCCGACCGGCTCGCCGACGAGGCGACGACCGAGGCGCAGCGAAACCGCCGCACCCGGACGACGCTGCTGTACGGCGGCGCCGCCGTCGCCGGAATCGCGCTCCTCGGCGGCGGCTACTACGTCTACCGCTCCCGCCGGCAGAGCCCCGACCGGCTGCGGTAGGATGTGCGTTCTCGTCCCGTTCGCGGCCGACGACCCGAAGACACGGCTCGACGGCGCCCTCGGGCCGACCGAACGGGCCGAATTCGCCCGTACGATGCTCCGCGACGTCTGCGAGGCGGTGGCCGCGACCGGCCGCGAGCCGACCGTCCTGTCGACCGCGCCGCTGGAGGTTTCCTTTCCGGTCGTCGTCGACGACCGTCCGCTCACGGCGGCCATCAACGCCCGCCTCGAGCCGCCGACCGCGGTCGTGATGGCGGATCTGGCGCTAGCGACGCCGGCCGCCGTCGAGCGGCTCTTCGCCCCCGACGCCGACGTCGTCCTCGCGCCGGGGCTGGGCGGCGGCACCAATGCCGCCGTCGTCCGACACGACGACTTCGCCGTCGACTACCACGGCGTCTCCATCCGGGACCACCGGCGGCGAGCCCGCGAGGTCGGCGCCGACCTCGCGACCGTCGACTCCGTCCGGCTCTCCGTCGACGTCGACGAGCCGCGCGATTTCGTCGAGCTGCTGTTGCACGGCGACGGCCGAGCCCGCGAGTGGCTGCGGGAGGCCGGCTTCGAGGCCGTCGCCACCGACGGCCGGGTCGACGTTCGCCGCGACGACTGACCCGCGGGCGTCGCCGGTGACGAGCGATTTAACCGCCCGCCACCACTCGGTCCGGTCGTGTTCGGCGCGGAGGCATACGGGGTCGAACTCTCGGTCGCCGAGGCCGACGTCCAGCGGCTGCTGTCGGTGACGCCCGCCGACGTCGATTCCGCCCCCGAGCTGTCCTTCGCGCGCAACGTGTTCGTCCCGCTGACGACCGCCTGCCGGTACACCTGCGGCTACTGCACCTACTACGACCCGCCCGGCGAGGCCGAGCTGCTGGCGCCAGAGGCGATCCGCCGGATCTGCGAGCGGGGCGCCGCGGCCGGCTGTACGGAGGCACTGTTCACCTTCGGCGACGAGCCCGACGCCCGCTACGACCGGATTCACGACACGCTGGAGGCGTGGGGCCACGACTCGATTCACTCGTACCTGCGGTCGGCCTGCGAGATCGCGCTGGACTGCGGGCTGCTGCCGCACTCCAACCCCGGCGACCAGACCCGCGAGCAGATGGCGACCGTCGCCGACGTCAACGCCTCGATGGGCGTGATGTTGGAGACGACCGCCGAGGTCGACGTCCACGCCGGCGCCCGCCGGAAGGAACCCGGCCGGCGGCTCGCGACCATCGCGACGGCCGGCGAGTTAGGCGTGCCCTTCACGACCGGCATCCTCGTCGGCGTCGGCGAGGACTGGACGGATCGCGCGGAGTCGCTGCTGGCCATCCGCGCGCTCCACGAGCGGTACGGCCACGTCCAGGAGGTCATCGTCCAGCCGGTCAGCGAGAACGACCGCTGGCGGCGGGGATCGCCCGACGTCGAGACGCTGCGCCGGACGACGGCGATGGCCCGGGCCGCCCTGCCCGTCGGGGTGTCGGTGCAGTCGCCGCCCAACCTCGCGCCGGTCCGCGAGCTGCTGGACTGCGGCATCGACGACCTCGGCGGCGTCTCGCCGGTGACCGACGACCACATCAACCCCGACTACGCCTGGCCCGGACTCCGGGAGCTGGAAGACATCGCCGAGACGGCCGGGGTGCCGCTCCG
>PXSC01000128.1 GCA_003023535.1 Halobacteriales archaeon QS_9_70_65
GTAGCCGTACTTCGTCTCGCGGGCCTCGTCGTCGTAGACGGTGTAGAACTCGCCGGCCGAGCCGCGGTCGGCGTCGCTGCGGTCGACGTACAGCTCCCGACCGTCGACGGCGACCGGCTCGAGGTCGATCGCCTTCTGGTCGGCGTAGACGTTCTCCACGAAGGTAGTGCCGTCGACCTCGACGGAGCCCTCGCCGGCCTTCGTCAGCCCTTGGGCCTCCCAGAAGCGGTTGCCCTCGGAGTTGTCCGCCAGCACGAGCCCGCGGATGGTCTCGGCGCCGGCGTCCTCGAGGCGGTCGCGGGTCGCCTCGTACAGCTCTCGGCCGATACCCTTCCCACGATACATCGCGGCGACGTGGAGCCAGTGGATGTCCCCGCGGTCGCCGGCGACGACGCTCTCGGAGAAGGCGACCGGGTCACCCTCCAGTTCGGCGAGCAACACGAACACGTCGTCGTCGTCGAGCTTTTCGGCGAAGCCGTCGACCCCGTACCACTGTCTGATGGCGTTTTCGATCGTGTTGGGGCTCAGCGAGTACGACGCCTCCATCGACCGCACCGCGATGGATCGCACCGCCGGTCCGTCGCTGACGGTCGCTTCGCGGACGTTCATGCCTGTCGATACGGGCCGGAGTGTCATAAAACCGGAGTCCGGTCGCTGCCGGTGGACGAACGGTCACTCCGGCGCCGTCAGGAAGGCGTCGGGGCCGTGGTCGTCCTGCCGGACGAAGGCGTACGGCCACCGCGCCGGGACGGGGTCGAGCCGGTGGCCATCGTCGGCTGCGCCGTCGTGGTCGGCCCGAACGCCGGGTCGTCGACGCTCGGGGTCGTCCCACGACCCGGGCGCAGAACGCGTTCCGCGCCCGGCGGGGCGGCCCGGTCGGCGTCTCGGCGCGCGCACGGTCGGCGCGCGGCCGTCACCCGCGCGGCGTCTCGGTCGTCGCCGACCGATTTCCGTCGCTGACGGTGTCGTAAGCCTAAAGAGTCGAACCTCCGTTCCCTTAGGTAAGATGACCGACGCGTTCGTCGCTCTTCGAGGGAGGTGGCTACATGGGCGTTGAGATACGGGAATCGCCCGTCTCCGAGGAGGAGTTCGAGGAGATGAAGCGGTTCGTGCACGACTACCTGGCGGCCAGCGTCGAGGCCGAAGAGGAGGGCGGCCGGATGCGGTGGTACCCGTGGCACTCCGCGGAGTACCGGCACAACCACATCCTCAACGTGACGGAGCTGGCGGTCGACATCGCCGAGGCCGAGGGCGCCAACGTCGACGTGACGCGCGTGGCGGCGCTGTTTCACGACATCGCGAAGCTGGAGGCCGACCAGGACGTCCACGCCGAGGCGGGCGCCCGCGTGGCCCGGGAGTACCTCCGCTCGCGGACGGAGTACCCGGAGTCGTTCGTCGAGCAGGTCTGCGACGCGGTCGAAACCCACTCCTACGGCGGCGATCTCGACGACGTCGCCCTGGAGACGCGCTGTCTGATGGAGGCGGACCTCCTCGACAAGGTCGGCGCCAACGGGACGGCGCTGATGCTGCTGCGGATGGGCTACGAGGCCCGCACCCACATGGACGCGAACGAGATGGTCGGCCGGGTGCTGGAGCGCGGCGAGGACGCCGTCGAGCGCGTCCGCTCGGAGACCGCACGGAGCATCGCCCACCGCCGCATCAAGCGGGTCCGCTGGTTCAAGGAGTGGCTCGAGTCGGAGGTCGCCGACATGGAGCCCGGGTCGCCGCCCGACCTCGACGCGTAGCGGACTCACCGCGGTACGGCGCGGAAGCCTAGTCCACCCCTTCAGGGGTGGGTAGCTGACGCCACGGCCGTCGCGGCGTCGTAGAGGAAGTAAACGCCGAACAGCGCCAGCACCGCGGCGCTGAGGGCGGCGACGACGGGCGCGACCGCCTCCGTGCGGCGCTCGGCGGCCGACAGCGCCGCCGGAAAGCCGACGATCCACGCGAGGATGCCGGCGAACAGCCCGACCAGCAGCGCCGGATGTCCCGTCTCGACGACGACGAGCCCCGCCAGCGCGTCGGTCACGTGCGACAGCACGTCGACCTGGCCGGGCGCCAGCAGGCCGACACCGACGGTGAGCCAGAACAGTATCTGGTAGGGGTTGGTCAGCGCCAGCGCGAACGCCTTCGTGAAGCCGCGGCCCCCGGCGGTCGACGAGCGGAAGCTCTCGCCGGCGCCCTGCAGGGCGCCGTAGGCGAAGTACAGCATGAGCAGGCCCCCGACGGCGACCATCCCGTTGCGGACCGCCGGCACCCGCTCGACGACGGCGACGACGCCGACGAGCGCCAGCACGAGGAAGATGAGATCGGCCGTCATCGCGCCGAGGCCGGCCCGGAACCCCGACCGCCAGCCGCCGACGACCGACTCCTCGGCGATGACCGCGTTCATCGGCCCCGGTGGGGCCGCCAGCGCGAGCCCGAAGACGACCCCAGCAAGCAGCGTCGCGACGACCGTCATCGGCGAACGCTATCGGGGCAGATGAAAAAAACGTGGCGTGATGTGAATTCGTGACACGGGCCGTCCCGGCACGGAGCCGAGGGCCGGTCCGGCGCGGTCCCGCCACCTCCGGCGCCGGGCGGCGGCCACGCCGCCCCGCGTCAGACCCCCTGGCTCATCAGCCGACTCCGGACGATGTCGGCGTCCCTGTTGCCGGCGCCGGTGTTGAGGACGACGACGGTGTCGTCGGCGGCGAGTTCGCCGTCGTCGCGGAGCCGCCAGGCGGCGGCGACGGCGACGCCGCAGGCGACGCTGACCTCCAGGCCCGCGTGCTGGGCGACCGTCGCCGCGCTGTCGAGGGCGTCCTCGTCGTCGACGGCGACGCCGGTGCCGCCGCTGGCCCGGACGGCCTCGACGGCCGGCAGCCCGGCGGCCGGCGCCGGAATCTCGAGGGCGCCGGCGACCGTGTCCGGCACCTCCCAGGGCTCGGGGTCGTCGCCGCTCGCGACGGCCTCGACGACCGGCGCACAGCCGTCCGGCTGGGCGGCGTACACGCGGGGCCGGGCGTCGACGACGCCCAGCCGCTCGAGCTCGCAGGCGGCCTTCCAGATAGCGGCGACGACGCCGCCGTGGGCGACCGGGACGACGACGGCGTCCGGGACTGTTCCCAGCGCCGCGGCGGTCTCGTAGTAGACCGGTTTGAACCCTTCGTGGCGGTACGGCGACTCGAGGGGGCCGGCCGGGAACCACGTTTCCGCGTCGGCGGCCGGTAGCTCCTCGCGTTCGGTCTCGTAGGTCTCGCGGGCGTCGCCGTACCGGCCCTCGACGACCCGCATGTCGCCGCCGTGGACGTTGATCATGGCCTTGTTGATGAAGTTCGCCCGTGAGGGGACGAACACCCGCGACAGCAGGCCGGCACGGGCGGCGTAGGCGGCCGCCGACTGGCCGGCGTCGCCGGTCGTCGCCAGCGCGAGCGTGTCGGCGCCGGCGTCGTCGGCCGCCGCCGCCACCAGCGACATCCCGCGGTCGACGACGCTCCCGGTCGGGTTGTGGCCCTCGTCCTTCAGCCACAGCGTCCCGACGTCGAGTTCCTCGGCCAGCCGTGGCGCCTCGACCAGCGGCGTCTCCCCCTCGCCCATCCCCACGGGCGCGACCGGCAGCAGGTCGCCGGGCCGGTCGGCCGGCGGGCCGCCGACGAGTTCGTCGAGGTCGTACGTCGCGTCAAGCGCGCCGCCGCAGTCCGGGCAGGTCGTCGCGCCCTCGCCGGTCGCCGTCGTTCCGCAGTCGGCACAGCGGAACCCCTCGAAGCTCGTCATACCCCGCGGTAGGGGCGGCCGGCTCAAAGCCCTGTCCTTCGGCTGCGTCGGGCGCCGCCGAGCCATAAGGGCTAACTCAGTCAGCACCGAACCGACGGGAGGACCGGTGCCGGCAGATCCGGCGCCCGGTCGTGAGGGAGCCATGGACCTGCCAGATCTGACGCGACGACAGTTGCTCGCCGGCGCCGGGGTCGGTATCGGGGCCGCCGGGACCGTGGGGGCGGTCGCCCTCGGTGCGTTCGACCGGGAGTCCGACGCCCCGACGACCGACCTCGGCGACGAGGAGAGCCGTCGGCTCGCCGAGCGGTTCGCGCCGGTGTACTACTTCGACGCCTTCGAGGAGTGGTTCCCGACGGACCCCCGGCCGTACGAGCGGGAGGTCGACGGCGAGCCGGTCGTCGACGGCTTCGCCGCCTTCGACGGCTACACCGAGCGGTTCCGCGAGGCCGGCGAGCCGCCGGCGCCGACGGTGTTCTACCGGGTCGTCGGCTACGAGGACTCGTCGCTGGCGGCGGTGCAGTACTGGTGGTACGCCGCCTTCGACCAGTTCTCGGTGAACTTCCACTGGCACGACTGGGAGCTGACGCAGGTGTTCGTCGACCGCGAGACCGCGAAACACAGGCGGTGCCGCGGGTGCTGCCGGAGCTGGGGTCGCACTCCGGCGGCCTATCGGTCAACGACATCGCCGACCAGTTCACCCGCAACCCCGTCGAGGCGGCCATCCCCGACGTGACGAACGACGTCCTCGAGGAGGTTGCCGGCGAGATTCCGGCCGCCTACGGGTTGCCGCGCGACGAAGGGTTCCGGCTGCCGTACGTCGTTCCGGAGCTGGGCGGCGCCCCCATCTACGAGGACGAACGGCTGTCGGCCGTCGATCAGGAGGCACTGATCGACGAGCGACTAACCGTGCGGTCGTTCGAGGAGCTATCGACGCCGCCGGACGACCTCCCGGCGCGGGAGACCGGCCGCGTGTACGCCTTCGACGAGGCCGACGCCGAGGCCGACGTCGACGTGAGCTACGATCTGGTGCCGACGGCCGAACTGGAGCACATC
>PXSC01000129.1 GCA_003023535.1 Halobacteriales archaeon QS_9_70_65
GCCATCCCGACCGCCAGCGTCGCGGCGCTGCCGACCACGTCGACGAGCTGCTCCATCCGCATCCCGTCGGGGACGACCGCCCGAGCGTCGCGGGTCGAGACGACGATCTCCGGCAGGCAGGTCACGAGCGGGATGGAGGCGTCGACCTGCGCGACGCCGTCGGCTCTCGCGACCGTGAACCCGCCCAGAATCGAGGGGGCGACGTTGTCCGCGTGGGCCGTTCCCGAGACGACCGCCTCGCCCTCGGCGGCGATAGAGACGAGCTCCTCGCGGGAGTAGCCACGGCCGTACAGTTCGTTGAGCCCGACGGCCGCCGCGGCCGCCGACGCCGCCGACGACCCCAGTCCGGAGGCCGGCCGCACCCCCTTGTCGATCTCGATACGGGCGGAAGCGTCAAGCGCCTCGGCGACGGCGCCGACGGTGTTCTCGTCGGGGTCCTCGGGGATGTACTGGCTGCCGGCGCCGGTCACCCGGATGGAGGTGCGATCGGCCCGCTCGAGACGGACCACGTCCGCCGGCCGCCCCAGGGCCGCCCCGAAGACGTCGAACCCGCTGCCGAGGTTCGCGCTCGTCGCGGGGGCCCTGACGATGAGCATACCCCTGACTTCCGTGACGGCGGGCAAAAAGGTAGCGACCATGCCCTCCGGCCTGGCGGTGGTGCGTCGTCGGTCCGGAGAGAAATTTCTCGTGCGCTCCGGAGAAAACTTATTACGCCGAACGCCGCCACCGGTAAATATGGACCTCGACACCCGCTCGTACGGCGTCGCGGGCGTCGCCGGGCTCTGCGTCGTCGCCGGGGGTGTCGCCGCCGGGACGGTGCTGGCAGGGTTCCCCTCGGAGCCCCGCGGCGACGGGCTGCCGACGTTCTTCGCCGCCATGGTGCTGCTGGAGGTGCTGTCCGTCGCGACGGCCGCGCTGCTGGAGGCCGGACTGTTAGCCGGCCTGGTCAGGTCGAGGGACCTCCAGCGGCCGCCGCGGGCTCTGCTCGAGGCCGGTGCTCTCGCCGGCGGCCTGGCGGTCCCGCTGTACTGGGCGGTTCTCGAGTTCGGGCCCGAGGCGGTTCCGCTGGCCGGTCGCGGCCTGGTGGGGAACGGCCTGCCGGCGGTCTTGGCGGGTCTCGGCCTCCTGTCCGCGGGGGTCGGTGTCCTCGTGGTCGCCGTCGGGCCGCTGTCGCGGACGGAGAGGGGACTGCTCGGCGGCGCCCTTCTCGCGGTTCTCGTCGGTGCCGTCCTCGGAGAACTCCTCATCGACGAGGGGTTGCTCGGTGCCGTCCTCGGGACGGGACCGCCGTACGCCGCGGTCGGCCTGTACGCCCTCGCGCTCACCGGACTGCTCGCTGTGGCGAAGGCGGCCCGACCGGACGCTGCCCACCGGCTCGCGCTCCCGCTCGCGCTGCTCGGGGTCTTCGCCGCCGTCTTCGAGTTCCTGACAGACTCGTTCTGGTCCGGCACGCTCGCGGCCCTCGCCGCCGTCGTGACGCTGTGGGCGTTCTGGACGCTGTATGCCGGGTCCGGGTCGTTCGGCGTCGTCCCGACGGCCGAGGGCGGACCGGCCTCCTGACCGACCGCGAACCCGAAAGGTCCTTTCCGTCGGCGACTGACCGCCCCACATGATCGGCATCGTGGGGGGTGGGCTCGCGGGGCTGGCCGCCGCCTACCGCCTGCAGAACGCCGGCCACGAGGTGACGGTCTTCGAGGCGAGCGACCGCGTGGGCGGGCTCGTCGCCAGCTACGAGACCCGCGGCGACCGCATCGAGAAGTTCTACCACCACCTCTCGAGAACCGAAGAGACCATCGTCGAGCTCGCCGAGGAACTCGGCCTCGGCGACCGCGTCGAGTGGCGGGTCGGCGAGAACGCCTACTACGTCGACGGCATCGCCCACCCGCTCGATACCCCCTGGGAGATCGCCGCGTATCCGCACCTGTCGATCTACGACAAGTTCCGGCTGGCGATGCTCACCCTCGGAATCGACGTCCGCGGCGGCGTCCCCCGCCGCGACACCTACGAGGACCTGGAGGCGTTCGAGGACGTCCCCATCAAGGAGTTCCTGCTGGAGCACACGACCCGCGGCGTCTACGAGTACTTCTTCGAGCCGCTGTTGGACGCGAAGTTCGGCTCCCGGAAGGAGGACGTCTCGGCGGCGTGGCTGCTCGGCCGCATCCGGTTCCGCGGCGAGCGGGACCTGCTCCGGGGGGAGATCCTGGGCTACTTCGAGGGCGGCTTCGCCGTCCTGCTCGACGCGCTCGCCGAGGCGGTCGGCCGGGAGAACGTCGTCACCGGCGCCCGCGCGACCGAGGTGGGCTTCGAGGACGGCCGGACCGGCGTGGAGTCGCTGACGGTCCGGACGGACGCCGGCACCGAGACCCACGGCGTCGACGGCGTCGTCGTGGCGACGATGCCGGACGTGCTCGAGGCGCTGACCGGTTACGAGTGTACGATCGATTTCCAGGGGTCGGTGTGTGCGGTCGTCTCGATGAACGAACGGCTGACGGACACCTACTGGCTGAACGTCGCCGACGAGGCGCCGTTCGGGGCGCTCGTCGAACACACCAACTTCGTCCCGCCGGAGCGATACGGCGGCGAACACCTGCTGTACGTCGCCAGCTACGTCCAGGAGGAAAGCGAGGAGCTGTGGCAGCTCGACGACGACGCCGTCCGGGAGCTGTGGCTCGACGGCATCGAGTCGCTGTTCCCCGACTTCTCGCGGGAGGCGGTCACCCGGACGCTCGTCGGTCGCAACCCGAAGACGGCGCCGGTGTACGAGCGGGGCTACCTCGAGATGGTCGTCCCGTACGACCTCGGCGAGGCCGTCGCCCCCGGCGTCGGCTACGCCGGGATGGCTACCCGGGCCCAGTACCCCGAGCGGAGCCTCAACGGCGCCGTCGAAGCCGGCTACGCGGCCGCCGACGCCGTCCGTCGGTGACGCACGTCTCGGTAGCCGCGCCGGCAGGAATGTCCTTCAGATTATACGTGTCCCCGCCGGGGACGCATCCGTCCGTGTACGAAACGAACGAGACGACCCCGACACACCGTCGGTCCAGTTACGGCTCCGCTACGCCGCCGCGGCTGCGTCGGTCACCGGCTTCATCAGGCTGCTCGTCGCGGTCGCCCACCCGGTTCCGGCCGCGGCGGCTCTCGGCGGCGCCGCCGTCTCGCGTCCGCGACGGCGGCTCGGGCTACGTCGGTTCGCCGGCGAGACGTCCGGCGACGGCAGCCGGCGACACCGGCGAGGACGCGACCGACCCCTCGGTCGTTCAGTCGGCCTCGAGTTCGTCGTCGACGCCCGGCGCGTCGGTCGGGTCGATGTCTTCCGGCTCGTCGGTCCCGCCGGCGACGATGCCGTCGTCGGTCTCGACGTAGACGTCGTCGGCGAACCCCTCGATGGCGTTTTCGTACTCCGGCCGCTCGAGCTTCGCCGGCGTCGCCGGCGCCTCGGCTCGGCCTCGGTGTAGCCGGCCTCCAGCGCCGCGACGTACGTGTCCATCGTCGCGTCGAAGAAGTCGTCGAGGTGGTCGCGGCGTTCCTCGCGGCGGTCCTCGTCGGCCTTGTCGAGGAAGATGCCCGTGTGCAGATCGACCAGCTTGTCGTTCGCGATGTCGCCGACGACGGACGTCGTCAGCGCCTTCTTCGCCGCCCAGTGCCGGACGTTCTGGCGGATTTTCATGTTCGCGTGTACGGCCGTCCGACTTTTCAACCCCCCGGTGTCGGCACGGGGCGGGCGCCGCCGCGACCGTCCGCCGTCGCGACCGGTGGTCGCGTGATGAATCCGGATATAGCAATTCACATTACTACGGGCATCCAAGCGAGCGTCATGTGCGCGTCGTACGTCATAATCGGTGACGGCATCGCCGGGTCCTCGGCGGCGGAGACGCTCCGAGAAGCCGACCCGGACGCCGACGTGACCGTCATCACCGAGGAGGGCGAGGCCCTCTACAACCGCATTCTGATAAAGGAGTTCGCCAAGGGGAAGCTCCCGGCCGCTCCGGTGTCGATTCACGACCCGGACTGGTACGCCGAGCGGGACATCGACCTTGAGCTCGACACCGTCGTCACCGACGTCGACACCGATGCCCACGAGGTGCGGACCCACGAGGGCGACGTCCACGGCTACGACAAGCTGCTGATCGCGACCGGCGGCACGCCGACGCGGCTGCCGGTCGAAAACGGCGACGCCGAGGGGATCCACCACTTCTGGACCTTCGAGAACGCCCGCGCCATCAAGGAAAGCGCGAGCGAGGCCGAGACGGGCGTCGTCGTCGGCGCCGGCCTGCTCGGCATCGACCTGGCGGCCATCTGCGGGGCCCAGGACGTCGACGCCCACTACCTGATGCGCGGCAACGCCTGGTGGCGGTACGCCCTCTCGGAGGAGGTCACCGCCGCCGTCGACCCCGACGGCGAGCGCTTCGAGGCCGACTTCGCCGGCGTCGCCATCGGCCTGAACTTCAACACCGAGTTCATCCGGGACACCGACATCGAGACGGACAACGGCATCCTCGTCGACGAGCACATGCAAACGAACGTCGAGGACATCTACGCCGCCGGCGACATCACGCGGTTCCACGACGTCATCCTCGGCGAGCGCGCACAGAACGGCGCCTGGGGGTCGGCAAAGGAGCAGGGGTCGATCGCCGGCCAGAACATGGTCGCCGACGCCGACGCCGACACCGACGCGGAGCCGGCGGTCTTCGAGTGGGTCTCTTCGTACTCCATCACGCACTTCGACTTCCCGTTTCTCTCGTTCGGCCACCCGACGATCGGCGACCGCACCGTCGAGCGGAAGTACGACGACACCACCTGGCGGCGGGTCACCATCAGGGACGACCGCGTCGTCGGGGGCGTCCTCATCGGCGACCTCTCGGCGCAGTCCGCGCTGAAGAAACTCGCCCGTCGGCAGGTCGACGTCGCCGGCCGCGAGGAGCTACTCCTGGAGGACTCCATCGACGTCGAGGCGTTCCAGAAGGAGGAAGAACGGCCGGCGACCGCCGAGTGATTGACCTCCTCCCACGGCCGAAGCCGTGGGATTCCGGTCGCGGTGGGCACCCGGCGATGCCACACCCGCCGGCAAATTTCCCCTCATGGGTACTCCGGTTTGCGGGCTTCGGGTTGGTCCCAGACGGGGTCTGGCGTGTTCGCCCTTGCGGGCCGTATCCACCACCGGCGACCGTCGCCCCTCGGTTCTCCCGAGGCCGCGGGCCGGGCCATCGACCCGACACGCCGCCACCGATGGTGACGTGTCCCAAGTCGGCGCAGGGTTACTTTTTTGTTGCCCTCGCGGGGACGCTATGATGGGCTTTCCGGCCATCCGGGCTGACCCCAACCAATGCCACGTTTTCGCCGTCTTGCGTACCGCTCCGTACCGTTTCTTTCCATCTTGATCGCTCGGGACACGGGCGGTCGTCGGCGGTGGATTAAGTGACCGTGCTGTCGATCGCATCCACCCCTGAAGGGGTGGGCGTCCGCTCGCTACGTGTCAGCCGACGAGCTCGTTGAACCGCCCGATACCCTCGTCCGAGCCGGCGACGATGAGCGTGTCGTCCTCGGCGACGACGAAGTCGGCGCCGACGTCGGTCAGCAGCCGGCCGTCCCGCTCGGCGGCGACGACCGTACACCCCGTCCGCGTCCGGACGTCGGTGTCGGCGAGGCTCGTCCCGGCGAGGCCGGGGGCGGTCGTCCTGACGAGTTCGATCTGCAGCTCCGGCGTCAGCACCTCGTCGTCGAGCAGCCCCGAGGCGACCATCCGGCCGGTGATCCGCGACAGCGCCAGCACGTAGTCGGCGCCGGCGCGGTACATCTTCGTGACGCTGTCGGTGCTCTCGACGCGGGCGATCAGCTCCGTGCCCGGCGCGAGATCGTCGGCGACGAGCGTCGCGAACTCGGCGACGGTGTCGTCCGGCAGCGCCAGGATCGCCGACCGGGCGCCCCCGATGCCGGCCGCCCGCAGCGTTTCCGGCTCCGTGGCGTCGCCGACCACGTCGACCCCGTCGCCGGCTTCGACGTCGACGATCGTGTGCTCGATGCCGGCGCTTTTGAGGGCCGCCGCGATCGTCCGGCCGACCTCGCCGTGACCGACGACGACCACCTCGCCGCGCTCGACGCGCCGGACCGGCGACCGGACCAGCGAGCGCAGCGCCGTCAGCTGGTCGGCCTCGCCGGCGACGAGCAGCACCGTCCCGTCGGTGAGCCTCTCGTCGGGGTCGACCGGGCTCCGGAACTCGCCGTCGAACCACGCCCCGACCACGTTGGCGCCAGTCCGCTCGCGGATGCCGCTGTCGGCGAGGGTGGCGCCGGCGAGGCGGCTCCCCCGCCGGACGGCCAGCTCGGCCATCTCGAAGTCGTCGCCGATCTCGACGGCGTCGTCGAGTCCGGCGGTCACCGCGCCCGTGGCCTTCGAGGCGAGACTCCGGCCCAGCAGCGGCCGCGGGGAGACGACGATATCGGCGCCGGCCAGCCGGTGGTACCGCTCGCTGTCGGGCTCCTCGACGACGCTGATCACGGTGACGTCGTCGCCGATCTCCCGCGCC
>PXSC01000130.1:0-3009 GCA_003023535.1 Halobacteriales archaeon QS_9_70_65
ACCCGACGGCGTCGGCCGAGCGGCTCTCGACGGCGCTCGACGCCCCGGTCGTCGTCACCGACACCTCGGGGCGGCCGTTCCGCTACGGGCAGCGCGGCGTCGCCGTCGGCTGGCACGGGCTCCCGGCGGCCCGCGACTGGCGGGGCGAGCGGGACCGCGACGGCCGCGAACTCGGCGTCACCGTCCAGGCGGTCGTCGACGAGCTGGCCGCGGCCGCCAACCTCGTCACCGGCGAGGGCGGCGGCGGCACGCCGGCGGCGGTCGTCCGCGACTGGGAGTTCGGCGACCACGACGGCAGCGACGAGCTGTTCCGGACCGACGGGGACGACGTCGTCCGGGCGGCGCTTCGGAACTGGCGACTCGAGTAGACGCGTTTTGCCACTACTCCCCGGGTAAAAGACCGTCCGGGGCCAACCGCCGGTCGTGATCGGAGTCGAGCTCACGCCGGAGCACCCGGTCGACCGCGCCGCCGCGCTGGGCGAGCGCGCCGAGACCGAGGGCTTCGACGCCGTCTTCGCGTCGTGTCACTACAACAACCGCGACCCGTTCGTCGCCCTGGACCGCATCGCCCGCCGAACCGACGAGATCGCGCTCGGGCCGGGCGTCGCCAACCCCTACGAGACCCACCCGGTGACGCTCGCCTCCCGGGTGGCGACGCTGGAGGAGGCCTCCGGCGGCCGGGCGGTGTACGGCCTCGGGGCCGGCGACCCCTCGACGCTGTCGAACCTCGGCTACGACCACGAGAAGCCGCTGCGGCGGGTGCTGGAGGCGTTCAAGACCGCCGAGCGGCTGTTCGACGGCGAGCGGGTCGACCGCGACGGCACCTTCCGCGCCCGCGACGCCGGGCTGAACTTCGCCGACGAGGTCGGGTCGGTCCCCGTCTACGTCGGCGCACAGGGACCGCACATGGTGCGGATGTCGGCCAAACACGCCGACGGCGTACTGTTCAACGGCTCACATCCCCGCGACTACGAGTGGGCCGCCTCGCAGGTCGAGGAGGGGCTGGCCGAGCGGCCGGACGACCGCGGCGAGTTCGACTTCGCCGCCTACGCCGCCGTCTCGGTCGCCGAGGACGGCGACGCCGCGCGGGCGGCCGCCCGTCCGCCGGTGGCGTTCATCGCCGGCGGTGCCGCGCCGCCGCTTTTGGACCGTCACGACCTCGACGCGGCGCTTCGAGGCCGTCTCGGAGGAGATGATCGACGCTTTCTGTATCGCCGGCACGCCGTCGACGGTCGCAGAGCGGGTCGAGGCGGTGCTAGAGTACGCCGATAGCTTCGTCGTCGGGGCGCCGCTGGGGCCGGACCCGGAGGCGGCTATCGAGCTTGCTGGGGCGGTGCTCGAGGGTTCGGGAGCAGCCGCTTGAGCTCCGACAGCACCGCGCCGGCGACGAGGGCGCCGAACGTGCCGGCCGACAGCGTGACGAAGACGAGGCCGCTCAGCATCATCGTCGCCGTGATGGGGTCGGTGGCCGCCACCTCGGCGAAGCGCTCGGCGAGGCCGACCGTGTTCTCGTAGAGTCCCGTCTTGATCTCCGTCTCTGCCATACTCCAATTTGGGCGCCCGCTCACTTGGATGTGTTCGTCCCGGACGATATAAGCCGGCGGCGACCGTCGTTCGACCATGCGCGACACCTCGCTGGACGACTTCGTCGGCGAGGACGACGCGAGCGAGGAAGGCGAGCCGGCGAACCCGGACGCGCCGGGGGGCGCCGGAGGCGCGGAGCCGGCCTCCGGGGACGCGGAGGCGGCCGAAACGGCGACCGACGGTGTAGATGCGGACCCGGACAGGAGTGCGGACGCGGACAGGATTGCAGACACGGACCAGGGTGTGGACGCGGACGGCGGCGACGAGGGGACGCCGGAGCCGGCTGCGCCGACCTTCGACTGGACGCCCGGCGGGTCGGTCTGTGCCGCCTGCGGCGAGCGGGTCGAGCGGCGCTGGACCGACGACGGCCGGCTGGTCTGTGCGGCCTGCAAGGAATGGTGACGGCGGCGCCGTGGGAGCATCTATCATCTCGGCGAGAGCTTCGGAACCCTTATCCGTACCCGCCGGCTCTCTCGAACCGCAATGGCGAACGGAGAAGTCGACTTCTTCAACGACACCGGCGGCTACGGTTTCATCTCGACTGATGACGCGGACGAAGACGTGTTCTTCCACATGGAAGACGTCGGCGGTCCCGACCTGGAGGAAGGTCAGGAGATCGAATTCGACATCGAGGAAGCGGAGAAGGGTCCGCGCGCGACCAACGTCACGCGCCTATAGGACCCCTCGTAGCCAGGAAGAACGCGTCGCCTCGCGCGACTGAACTGCAATTTCGCGGCTATTTGACGACCGGCAGCGGCGGTGACCCCTCTGAACACCGCTCCCCGTCCGAGCATCCGATCCGGGAGCCAGCCGAGTGCGGAGACGACCGCGGCCTCCGGCCGTCGAGGACTCCCGGCCGTCGGTGCCTCCGGGTCGAACGCGGCAGCCGCGTGTTCACGCGTAGAGAATCTCGCCGTCCAGCCCCTGAGCGTCGTCGAGTGTACCGTCGATACGGCGGACGAGCTCGCCCACATCCTTCCCGTGTTGAGAAACATAGGTGACACCCGCATGGCCGATCTCGGTGCCGTCGACGAGCGAGAGGAAGTCGTCGTCGAAGGTTAGAAGCACCCATCCGCGCTCCGTGGCGTACTCGAGGTGTTCTTCGTCGGAAGCCCCGAGAGTCTCTTCTTCCATCGCCGAGGTAACCGTCCAGCCGCGGCGGCGGAGTCCCTCGACGACCGGCATCCGGACGTTCTCGTCGGCGTAGACCTGCCTCATACCGACGGTTCCGCGGCACCGGCCTCGCCGCCACGTTCTCGGAACTCCTCGAGGTGGGCGTAGTAGTACGCCAGCGCCGTGTGTACGTCCTCGAGGGTCAACACCGGGTAGAGGTCGATTATTTCGTCCGGCGAGTAGCCGCTGTGCTCGTAGGCACTCGCGATGTTCCACACCCGGATACCCGTCTCCTCGATGGTCGGGGCACCG
>PXSC01000130.1:3058-7120 GCA_003023535.1 Halobacteriales archaeon QS_9_70_65
GGCGACGGCGGCGACGGACGCCGATCTCGACGTCGAGACGGCGGGAGAGACGGCGCGTGCGGTCATCGACAACGTCCAGCGCGTCATCGTCGGCAACGACGAAGTGATCGAACACCTGGTCACCGCGCTGCTCGGCGGCGGCCACGTCCTGCTGGAGGACGTCCCGGGCGTGGGCAAGACGATGCTGGCGCGGTCGATCGCCGAGTCCTTCGACTGCTCGTTCAGCCGCGTGCAGTTCACGCCGGACCTGCTGCCGGCCGACATCACCGGCGCGAACGTCTACGACCAGAAGAACGGCGAGTTCGAGTTCCGCCCGGGGCCGGTGTTCGCCAACGTGGTATTGGGCGACGAGATCAACCGCGCGCCGCCGAAGACCCAGGCGGCGCTTTTGGAGGCTATGGAGGAAGAGCAGGTCAGCGTCGACGGCCGGACCCGGGCCGTCCCGGACCCGTTCGTCGTCATCGCCACGCAGAACTCCGTCGAGCGGGAGCGGACCTACGAGCTGCCGGCGGCGGAGCTCGACCGGTTCATGCTGAAGCTCCAGCTCGGTTACCCCTCCGAGGACGAGGAGACGACGGTCATCGACCGCGCGGTCGGCGGTCACGCCATCGACGACATCGAGCCCGTCGCGCGGGCCGAGGACCTCCGGGCCGCCCGGACGGTGACCGCCCGAATCGAGGTCGGCGACGCCGTCCAGTCGTACGTCACGCGGCTGGCGAGTCACACCCGCGAGCGCGCACAGCTGGGCGCCAGCCCCCGCGGCTCGATCGCGCTGGTCCGGGCCGCACAGGGGCGGGCGCTGTTGGACTCCCGGTCGTACGTCGTCCCGGACGACGTGCAGGCGGCGGCGCCGGTGGTGCTACCCCACCGGGTGCGGGCCGAGCCGGGCGGCGACGGCGCCGCCGACCTCGTCGCGCGGGCCCTCAAGGCCGTCCCGGTCGAGGGGTGACCCGATGGGGCTCCGTCTCCGCGACCTGCGACCGACCCGCCGCGGCGTCGCCGCCGTCGCGATCGTGACGGGGGCGCTGGTGGCCGGGACGGCGGCGCCGCGATCGCTGAACGCGGTCGTGGTGCCGGGGCTGGTGGCGGTCGTCGCCGCCGTCGTCCAGCTGTTGCGAGCCGGCGAGCCGGCCGCCGAGCGGTCCGTCCCGGCGCCGGGCTTCCCCGGCGAGCGCCGAACCGTCGAGGTCGAAATCGACGCGACGGTTCCGTGTCGCGTCGTCGAGGCGGTCGGTGACGGGCTCGCGGCCGACGACCCGACGGCGGCGGTCGGCCACGGTGGTCGCCTGACCTACGAGGTCGAACTGCGGCGCCGCGGCGCCCACGATCTCGGGCCGGCGACCTGCCGGGTCACCGACTCGCTGGGGCTGTTTGCCGCCGAGGTCGCCACGACCGGAACGGCGACGGCGCTGGTCTACCCGCCGGTCCGGTCGGTCGACGGTGGGCCGCTGTCGACGTTGACCCGGCGGGACCGCGGCGGCGAGCGGACCTCCTTCGAGCGGCTCCGGGAGTTCTCGCCGGGCGACACGATGCGGGACATCCACTGGCGGGCCAGCGCCAAGCGCGGGGCCGACGAGTTCGTCGTCGCGGAGTACGGCGACCGCGCCGGCGGTGACGCCGAAATCGTAACCGTCACCGGCGAGGCGGCGTCGGGCGGGGCGGACGCGATGGCCGCGACGGTCGCCGGCGTCGCCGCCCGCCTCCACGACGCCGGGGTGACGGCGTCCGTGGCGGTCCCCGGCGGCCGGCAACGGGCGCCGCCGGGGCGGGCGAGGGCGCTGCTCCGGCTGCTGGCGCTGACCGGCGACGGCCGCCTCGATGCCGAACGGCGGGAGGCCGCCGACGTCCGCGTCGTCGGCGAGGGCGACCGGGCGACGGTGTCGCTCGCGGACGGGGAGGTCGAGGTCGAAGTCGAAGTCGAGGTCGAGGGGACCGACGCCGTCGACGGCGGCCGCGAGTACAGTTACGAGCGCGCTCACGGCCGGACCCGGGACCGTGATCGAGAGGTGGTGGCGTGAGCGCCGCCGACGGCGTCCGGCGGGCGAGAGCGCTCTTCGACCGGCTGCCGGTCGCCCGGGCCGCCGCGCTCGGCGGCGTCGGGCTCACCCTCGGGGCCTTCCTGTCGGTGCTCCACGGCGTCCTCGTGGTGACCGGCGATCCGACGCGGCTCTACTACGTCGTCGCCGGCGCGGCGCTGGCGGGGACGGTCCTCGCGCGGGTCATCCGGCCGCGGGTCGCCGCGGCGGTCGGGATCGTCGGCGTCGGCGTCGGGATGTACCTCTACGTCGCCTCGCTGCCCGGCGGCTTCGGCTTCCTGGCGCTGCTGACGCCGATGCTCGAGGACGCGGCGGCGCTGCTGTCGGGGCTGTCGGTGCTGCGGGTGGTCAACGCCGACGTCTGGGCGCTGGCGGCCGCGCCGGCGCCGGTGTTCCTGGCGTGGTACCTGGCGGTCCGGGGGCGGTACGGGGCCGGTGCCGGGGTGGCCGGCGCCGGCCTCGGGCTGGTCGTGCTGACCGGCGACGCGACGACGGCGACGACGCTGGCCGGCGTCGTCGGCGCGGTGCTGGCGGTCGCCTTCGGCGACTGCGACCGCCGGGGCGAGCGGCTCCGCGACGCCGACGGCGTCGTCGTCGTGCTGGCGGCGATGGTCGTACTGACGCTGTTCGTCGGCGTCGTCCCGGGCGCCGCGGGGTCGCTCGTCTCGACCGACGGCGTCAGCGTCGGCGGCGAGACGTCGACCGTGGAGTCGAGTCTCGTCTACGCCGGCGACAGCGTCGCCGTCGCCGGGGCGGTCGAACTCTCGCCGGCGGTGCGGTACACCGTCGAATCCGAGTCGGCCGCTTACTGGCGGGTCGGCACCTACGACCGGTACACCGGCGGCGGCTGGGTCCGGTCGGGAAGCCCCCGGAGCTACCGGGGCGATCTCCGATCGCCGCCGGGCCGCAGCCGGACGCTCACGCAGACATACACCGCCGAGACCTCGATCGCGACGCTGCCGGCCGCGGCCAGGCCGACCGCGATACGGGACGTTCCGGTCCCGGTGCAGGTGACCACCGCCGGAGCCTTCCAGCCGGCCAGCCCGCTGCAGGCCGGCGAGTCGTACACGGTCGTCAGCGAGCGGCCGACCGCCGGCGCCGACGCTCTCCGGGAGGCCGGTACCGACTACCCCGAGGCCGTCGAGGCCCGGTACACCCAGTTGCCCGCGAGCACGCCCGACCGGGTCGCCGAACGGACCGACCGGCTGACCGCCAACGCCGACAACCCCTACGACACCGCCCGGGTCGTCGAGCGGTACCTCCAGAACGACTACGACTACTCGCTGGACGTCGAGCGGCCGAGCGGCGACGTCGCCGACCGGTTCCTCTTCGAGATGGACGCCGGCTACTGCACCTACTTCGCGACGACGATGGTGACGATGCTCCGCACGCAGGATCGACCCGACGCCGACCGCCCCCCGCGAACGAACCGAACGGCAGCGGCTCGCCGACGCCCGCGAGTCGGGCAGCGAGGCCGTCGACACCGACGTCTCGAACGGCTCCGAACTCGACCGCGGGACGCCCGAGCCGCGGCCGACCGCCACGGGCGACCCGACGACGGACCCGTTCCGGAACGAGAGCCGACCGCCCGGCGTCGACCGGGGCGGCGAGACGGGCGGCGACGGCCCCGGGCCCTCGCCGTCGGTGCCGCTGCCGAGCCGGGAGCAGGCCGGCGTCGGGCTCGTCGTCCTGGCGGGGCTGGCCGCCGCCGGCCGACGGACCGGCGCCGACCGCCGGCTCTACCGCGAACTGTGGCTCCGACGGCTGCCGGACGACTCCCCCGAAGCGACCGTCGTCGGGGCGTTCCACCGGGTCGTCCACCTCGAGGAGCGGGCCGGCCGCGAGCGCGACCCCGGCGAAACCGCCCGAACGTTCCTCGCCGACAGCGACCGACGAGCCAGACGCGTCGGCGAGCTCTACGAGCGGGCGCGGTACGGTCACGGCGTCGACGAGGCCGACGCCGCCGAGGCCGCCGCACATCTGTCCGACCTGCTCGGGGAGCGCTCTCGGCTGCCAGCGGGGGTGA
>PXSC01000131.1 GCA_003023535.1 Halobacteriales archaeon QS_9_70_65
CGTCTCCGACGGGATGCGGCAGGCCTTCGGCAAGATCGTCGGCACCGCCGCCCGGATCCAGCAGGGCGAGCGGCTCTTCACCGTCTGGTGCAACCCCGAGGACGCCGAGATCGCGAAGGACGCCTTCCGCCGCGCCTACAACAAGATCTCGCCGCCCTGCACCGTCAGGGTCGAGCGCGGCGAGAAACTGCTGGTCGCGTAGACGGGCTTTCTCCTTTGCGGCGACCGCCGGCTACAAGCGACGGCGCCGCCAACCGTCAGTATGAATCTCCCTGAGGCGACGTGGACCGACGTCCGCGACGCCGACGCCGACGCCGCGCTGCTGCCCGTCGGCAGCACCGAACAGCACGGCCCCCACGCGCCGCTGGGCGTCGACGCCATGACCGCCGAGGCGGTCGCGGAGGCCGGCGCCGAGCGGTACAGCGACGGCGACCGCGAGGCGCTCGTCGGCCCGACGATCCCCGTCGGCGTCGCCGAGGAACACCGCGCCTTCGACGGCACCCTGTGGGTGAGCCCGGACACGTTTCGTGCGTACGTCCGCGAGACGATGGAGAGTCTCGCCGGCCACGGCCTCGACCGGGTGGTCGTCGTCAACGGCCACGGCGGCAACGTCGACGCCCTCCGGGAGGTCTGCGGGCGGTTCAGCCGCGACGGCGCGGGCTACGCCGTCCCGTTCACCTGGTTCGACGCCGTCGGCGACGACATGGGCCACGCCGGCCCCGCCGAGACGTCGTTCGTCCGGCAGCTCCGGCCGGAGCTGGTCCGCGAGGACCGCACCGACCGGGCCGCCGAGGGCGCCGCCGAGGGGTGGGGCGAGTGGCTCCACGGGACGAACCTCGCTCACGACTCCGCGGCGTTCACCGACAGCGGCGTCGTCGGAGACCCCCGCGACGGGGACGCGGCGCTGGGCGAGCGGCTGCTGGAGGAGTCGGCGGCGGCGCTGGCGGAGCTGCTCGAGGCGGTCGTCGCCCGGGACTGACCGTCGTCGTACGGATCGTCGTCGTCTTTTGCCGGCGAGCGTCGACCCGTACCGGGCGCTCGCCGGTACTTCGTTACGACGATCCGTATCAGTCGTCGTTCGCCTCGTCGAGACTCCCCCGCAGCTCCGGGATGGTCGCCGTGAGGTCGCCCACCTGGTCGTGGGCCTCGGCGATGCCCTCGACGACGCCCTCCAGGTCGGCGATGGCGGCCTCGAGGTCGTCGGCGTCGTCGAAGGCGCCGGCCTCGGTGCCGACGGCGTACCACTTCTTGGCGTCCCGGAGGTGTGACTCGGCGTCACCGGCGTCCAACCCCTCCTTCAGCCCGTTGAGCACGCCCAGCGTGTTGTCGGCCTCGGCGTCCCAGATGTCGTCCGACTCCGGCAGCGCGGCGCGGGCGTCGTCGAGGCTGGATTCGACGTCCTCGCGCATCTCGCTGGCCGCCTCGTCGAACAGTTCGTCGTCGTCGAGCGTCGCCTGGCTCATACTCCCTTTTCGTGGCAGGCGTGATTAAAGACACGCCGGAAAGCGAAAGTGAAGCCATCGGCCGGTCGCGGCCGCTACGGGCCGACCTGCGGGTCGTCGGGGCCGGCCGCCGGCCCGTCGCCGCCGGCACCGTCGCCCTCGACCGCCCGACGGCGGCGGGTAGCGAGGTCCAGCTCCCCGTCGATCCGCCCGAGGACGAACAGCGCGTAGTAGCGGAGGAACACCTGCAGCAGCGCGTAGGCGGCGAGCCCGACGACGACGACGACGAGCGCGACGACGGCCGCGCCGACGACGATCCCGGCGACCGTCCCGGCCGCGACCCCGGCGACCGCCCCGAGGAGGCCGCCGACGAGCAGCCCCGGAATCAGCGCCACCAGTGCCAGCAGTCCGACGAGGATGAATCCGACGTACGCCGCCACCGCGACGACGACCGCGTAGGCGAGGAACTGCTTCGGCGCGTCGGACAGCGTCGCCCAGAACCGCCGCCAGCCGCCGAGGACGCCGACGTCCTCCAGCAGCATCGTCGGGACGACGAAGGCCGTCGTGAACGCCGTGACCACGCCGGTAGCGAGCCCGACGAGCGCGAGGACGGGTCCGAACTCGCCGGCCGCGGCGGCGTACTCCAGTAGCTGGCCGTCGGTCCCGACGGTCGAAACGACCAGCGCGAGCGTCACGGCGAGTCCGACGAGTCCGACGACGACCCGGAACGCCGCCAGCCCGAGGGCCTGTCCGAGGTGGGCGCGCACCGTCGCGGCCGTGTCGACCTCGCCGTCCCGGAGCCACGCCAGGAACGGAAATTCGAGCACCGCGCCGAGCACCGTGACTCCGAGCCAGAGGACGATTACGACGGCGACGACGGCGACGAGCGCCTCCGCGAAGACGGCCCCGGGGTCGACGCCCGGCGCGCCGGCTGGGCCGGGGCCGCCGTCGGCCGAGAACCCGCCGCCAGCGCCGGGGTCGCCGGCGTCGTCGAGGGTGCCGACACCACCGGGGCCGCCGCCGTTCGGCAGGCTGATACCGATCCCGCCGACGAGCAGGGTGACGAGCGCCAGCCACAGCCACTCGGCCGGCCCCGTCGGGCGGTACTCCTTCGTCGCCGTTATCGCGTCGCCGAGCGCGTCGATGGCGTGGAGGGCCATGTACGCCGCTCTTCCTCGATGAACTTAAACTTCCGCGGTCGACTCACCTGATTCGAGGCGGAGGCCCCGCCCTCAATGAGCGAGTGAAAGCGAGCAAGTAGGGTGGGGAGGAAGTCGACACGGATGGAGACTCTACTCTCAGTGTGCGTGATGCAGGCGCCGAGTTCGAGGCCATACCTTTTTGACGAAACCACCCGCGTTCGCCCGTGCAAGCCTCGGCGGGCACATGTCTTGTCGAGGTGGGGCGCGAGTAAACCGTCCCCTGATGTCGGGGCCACGTCGTGGCCACCGACAATTGAAGCGGGAGTGTCGCAGACCGGCCGAATCAGTCCAAGGCGGCGTCGTACCCCTACGTGCGCTGTTCGGGCGGGATGACGCGACTGCAACGACGGTCGCGCCTCGTCCATGCACGGGGGCCGGGCCGAACCCGCTGTGGGAACGCCCTGCCCTCAACAAGCGAACCCTTGCGGGTGCGCCACGTAGGGCGGGGTAGTTTACTCCACGACCTCTTCGACCCGCATCCGCGGGTAATCGCCTTCCATCGACATCGACGTCCGGACCGTGCTCCCCTCGTAGTCGACGCGCATCTCGACTTCCATGAACCGGCCGGTCAGCTCCGTGTAGGCGGCGGACCGGCCGTCGAGCTCCGCCGTGAGTTCCTCCTCGCGGATATCGACGGTCACCGACTCACAGAACGGCTGGTTCTCGATGGCCGCCTCCATGGCCGTCTCGAGGCTGGCGGCGCTGGCCGGCGAGACGGGCGTCCCGGCGAACTGGTGGTAGAGCGTCCCGAACTTGATGCCGGCCTCGAAGCAGGCCTCGAGGAGGGAATAGCGTCTTTCGGCGGTGACGGCGGCGTGTCCGGCCCCCTCCCGCTCGCTGCTTCACGAGGCCTCCCTCTCTTCGATCGGTCGGCCTCGCCGTGCTCGCGTGTTGTCGCTCCGTGCGTCGCTCCTCCCGCTCGCTGCTTCACGAGGCCTCCCTCTCTTCGATCGGTCGGCCTCGCCCCGCGAGCGGTCGGCCCCGTTCGAGGTCTCGTCCGAGTCGGCTGACCGGCCGTTCTCGCGCAACGAAACACGGCCGCTCTCGGAACCCCTTTCCGTCGCGGTCGCCTTCTGGTGGTATGGAGTACGAAGCCAGCCTCGATCGGGCGCTGGAGGCCGTCCCCGACATCGACTCGGGCGGCGACCGGCTCTCGGTTCCCGACGCCGAGGCCCAGGCGGACGGGGCATTCACGCGGTTCAACAACCTCGAGACGGTCGCCGACGCGCTGAACCGTTCGACGGACCACCTCCACCGGTTCGTCCAGCGCTCGCTGGCCACCTCCGGAAAGCTCGAGGCCGGCGTCGGCCGCT
>PXSC01000132.1 GCA_003023535.1 Halobacteriales archaeon QS_9_70_65
GGGACGTGACGGCGATGGCAAGCCTGAGAGACCTCGGACTTTCGGAGTACGAGGCCCGTGCCTACCGGGCGCTGCTGAAGACGGGTCCGACAACGGCAAAGGAGTTGTCCCGGGTCAGCGACGTCCCGATGGGTCGCATCTACGACGTGCTCAACAGCATCGAACAGTACAACCTGGTCCGCTCGCAGTCGGCCTCCCGGCCGAAGAAGTACGTCGCCGTCGAGCCGACGACGGCGCTGGACCGGCTGCTCGACGACAAGAAACGCGAGCTCGAAGAGCAGGCCGGCCAGTACGAGGAGATCGTCGCGGAGCTGACGGGCGAGCTGGAGACGGCCGAGCCCGTCGAGGACACCTTCTGGACGGCGGCGGTCGGCCCCGAGGAGACCGTCGACCTGCTCGTCGAGCGGCTCTCGGCGGCCGACTCCCGGGTCGTGATGGTGCTGTCGACGTACACCGAGCAGTTCTTCGACATCGACACCGTCGGGACGCGCATCCTCGACGAGCTGTCGGACGCCCTCGAGCGGGGCGTCGAGGTACGGCTGCTGATGCGGCCGGAGCTGGTGCCGATTCTGCCGGAGTCGATCGGCCAGCGCTACCGGGAGTCGCTGACCGAGTACGACAGCTTCGCCGTCCGGACCGGCGAGAACGTCTCCGGCACGTTCACGCTCGTCGACGAGAACGAGGTCGTCATCGAGGTGCCGCATCCGCTGAAGAGCCAGGAGGTGTTCGCGATGATCGACCTCAAGGACCGGGAGTTCGCCGGCAACGTCCGCGCGGAGTTCGGGCCCCGGTGGGACGCCGCCGACCGACTGACGCTTTGATTACGCTCCGTCGCCGTCGACCTCGCCTTTCAGCCGGGCGAACTCCGCGACCCGCTCGGCGTGGGCGTCGTGCTGGTGGATGGACTCGTCGTTGGACTGCTCCATCCGGACGACCGCGTCGTCGGGCAGGTCGGGGTAGGCCTCGACCAGCCCCTCGGCCATCGCCCGGACGCAGTCCTCGACGAACTTCGCGTCGGCGTGGCTCTCGAAGGTCATGTGGTCCTCGTCGGGCCGCTTCGCCAGGTTGTAGACGCGGGCGCTCATCGAGTCCCGTGCGATGCGGATGAGCTCGTCGAGGTCGACCGACGGCTCGCCGGAGGTTTCGACGGACAGCGTCGCGTGGCCGCGCTGGGAGTGCCCCGGCTGCGGCACCTCCTCGAGGAACCGGTCGATGGTGTCGTGGCCGACGTCCAGCCCCTCAAGGACGTCCCGGGCGCGGGACTCGCTCATCCCCTGGGAGCAGGGACATACCGTCATGCCGACGACGTGGCAGCCGACCGCCTCGCGGGTGCCCTCGTCGGTGGCCGTCGCCGAGGCGACGATGTCCGCGGTCGCCTGCGTCGGTCGGCCGGTCGCCGGCGTCTCTTCGTGGATGACGTACTCCGCCTCCATTCGGACCTCCGCCCGGCTGGTGTAGTCGTGTTTCTCCAGCAGGCGCTCGGCGACGTCGCCGCAGACGTCTTCGACGCGGATGGCCGGCTTCGACACCGCCTCCTCGAGCATCTCGTCGACGACCTCCATGTTCCGGCTCATGTCGGCGCCCTTCCGCCAGCTCGGCAGGTCGACGAACACCTCGAACTCGGCCATCAGCACGGTGGGACGGCCCTCCGGGCGGTGGAGCTTCACCAGCTTCTCGACCCCCGTAACCCCGACCCGGTTCAGGCCGACGTTCACGTCGGGAGACGACGCCTGCACGTCCGGCAGCTGCTGACTCATCGTCCATAGCGACGGTTCCGGCGGCGATATGGCTTTCGGAACCCGAACTGACGGCGGTCGCGACGCGGGGGCGTCGCCCGCCGGCAACGGATGCGACCGGGCTCGGCGGGGCGAACGACGAGTAATATTAAGGATGTCGTGCGTCTAACGGTCGGTATGTGCTCGCCGACCCGGACCCGACGATGAGCGGGGACGACGACTGGTTCGACGCCGGCGGCGACTCCCTCGACGAGGACGACCTCTTCGAGGACGACTTCGCCTCCGCCTTCGAGGGGGGAACCAGCGGCGGCTTCGAGGAGGAGTTCGACTCCGACATCCCGCGGGCCGACCTCGGCATCCAGGGGCTCGACGAGATGATCCAAGGCGGCGTCCCCGAGCGGTCGCTGCTGGTCGCGATGGGCGCCGCCGGCACCGGGAAGACGACGTTCGGCCTCCAGTACCTCCAGCATGGCCTCGAGCAGGACCAGAAGGCCATCTTCATCACCCTCGAGGAGAGCCGGGACGACGTCGTCCAGGCGGCCACCGAGAAGGGATGGCCGTTCGAGGAGTACATCGAACACGACGAACTCGCCGTCGTCGACCTCGATCCCATCGAGATGGCCAACAGCCTCACGTCCATCCGCGGCGACCTCCCGCGGCTCGTCGACGACTTCGGCGCCGACCGACTCGTACTCGATTCCGTCTCGCTGCTGGAGATGATGTACGACGACCAAGCCCAGCGCCGCACCGAGATCTTCGATTTCACCCGGGCGCTGAAACGGGCCGGCGTCACGACGATGCTGACCAGCGAAGCCAGCGAGGACAACGCCTACGCCTCCCGGCACGGCATCATCGAGTACCTCACCGACGGCGTGTTCGTTCTCCAGTACGTCCGCTCGGAGTTCCGCGAAACCCGGCTGGCCATCGAGATACAGAAGATACGCAACGCCAACCACTCCCGGGAGACGAAGCCCTACGAGATCACCGGCGACGGCATCTCGGTGTACCAGCAGGCGAATATCTTCTGAGCGAACTTTTTACACGGTCGCTCGCCGTCCGCTCGCGGGTCGCTGGTCCGCGAGCAGGCCCGAGGGACCTCCGGTCCCTCGCTCCCCGGCAAAAATCCACACGAATCGCCGACGGCGATTCGCCGGACGATGAGAGGCGCCGCCGGCGCCTCTCGAACCACTTCGATGGGAAAAACAGCCCCTCGCTCCCGACTGCGGGGCCCTTCGTGCCTACCCGGCTTTCGTACGGAGCGATACGTACCGATATAGACACGACATACCAGTCGTTTAATATTAACGCCGCCAACATGGCTCATGACATCCGCCGACGAGATCCGGCTCGACTTCATCTGTGTCCACAACGCGGGCCGGAGCCAGATGGCAGCCGCCTTCGCGGAGCGCGAGCGCGCCGAACGCGGCCTGGAGGACGTCGTCGAGATCCACTCGGGCGGGACGGACCCGGCCGACGCGGTGCACGAGGAGGTCGTCGACGCGATGGCCGAGGTCGGAATCGACGTGGCAGACAGGACCCCCAGGTACGTCGCCGACCTCGAGAACCTCAAGAACACCGACCATCTGGTCACGATGGGCTGTCCCATCAGGAAGTTCAATCCCGCACGGTACGGCGTCCGGTCGCACGAGTGGGACCGGCGTGTCGAGGAGGAGCCGGCGGGCACGGACTCCTCGGGCGGCGTGATGACGTCGATCCGGGACGCGCTTTCCTTCTGAGCCGGCCGGCAGAGGCCCACGGCGACGGACTCGGACGTCGCCAGGCGACCGTCTCGTAGCCGGGGACCCCGGTGCCCGACCCGCTCGTGCCGACCGTCGCGGTGACGTTCGGCATCGGTACGACAGCGAGAGCGAAGCCGTACCGGCGCCAAGCGGCTGATCCGCCCGACACCCGGCGGTAGGGACTCACAAGGATCAGCGTCAGTCCCCGTGCCGCGTCAGACAGTTCGACAGCCCGAGCAGCTCCACCGGCTCGGAGTTGTCCGGCGAGTACACCACCATCTGGCCCTTCTCCATGTACGGGACCTTCCCTTCCAGGTTCGAGGGGATGTTGACGGCCGTGATGGCGTCCTCGTCGCCGAGGTTCAACACGACCGTCGTATTCACCTGCTTGAAGATAGGGTCGGCGATGTCCTGGGGGTCCTGGGTGATCATGAACAGCCCGAGCCGCTCCTTGCGGCCCTGCTTTGCGGCCTCGGCGAACTTGCCGATGACCTTCCGCGCCTGGACGTCGTCGGCGTCGGTGAGGAAGTTGTGCGCTTCGTCCATCCCGAGAACGAGCGGCGTCTCGCCGATGCGGTCGTAGTCGGGGTCGTTCGACAGCTTCTGGTCGACCAGCAGCGACGCCACCAGCAGCGACGCCACCGCCAGCACCACCGTCGTCGTCGCCCGCGAGTCGTTGATGTGGTACGTCGGAACCGTCGTCAGTCCGCCGGGTCTGACGAACCGCGACACGAGGTCGGTGATCGGCCGCGCCTCGGCGTCGAAGACGTCGCCGAAGCCGTAGGCCCGCCGCCGCACCGCGTCGAAGGTCGCCTCGTGGACCCGGCCGGATTCGTCGAGTTCCTCCCTCAGCGCCGGGTCGTCGAGAAACGACATGAACCCCCGGTAGGTGCCGTCGCCGTGGTCGTCGAAGAACCGGCTCAGCAGGAACCGGAGGGCGCCGTACTGGTTGTCGTTGAGGTCCGAGCCGGCGATGAGCCAGGGGTCGTCGGCGACCATCTCGAACGGGATGGTGAACTCGACCTGCTCGGCGCCGTGGTGGGCCGCGGCGTAGGTGGCGTCGCCGACCTTCGGGACGAACGCCACCGTGTCGTCGACGCCGCCGTGGGCGATCCCCTCC
>PXSC01000133.1 GCA_003023535.1 Halobacteriales archaeon QS_9_70_65
ACGGAGGCGACCGTCGAGCGACGGGTCATCGTCTCCCAGGAGGGCGACTCCGAGGAGGCGTTCGTCGAGATCCCGCCCGACGAGGAGCCGTCGACCGGCGACGAGTTCCTCGTCGAGACCGAGACGGCGCTGCTCACCGCCCGGGTCACGTCGCTGGAGACGACCGACGGCGCCCGCGTCGAGACGGCCGCCGCCGCCGACCTCAAGACGTTGTGGACCCGCGCGGTCGGCAACGTCGCGGTGAACCTGACGCTGCACCCGAAGGACGGCGGCCACGACGAGACCCGGAGCGTGAAGCTCCAGGTGCCCGGCGACGAGTCGTTCGTCGTCGGCGAGACCCACGAGTTCGGCGGCGAGGAGTTCACCGTCGAGCGGCTGCTCGTCCGCGAGGACGCCACCGGTTACGACCGAACCGGCTACGACCACCCCGGCGACGGCGCCCCCGCGAAGGACCTCAAGCGGGCCTACGCCCGCGACGAGGACGCCCGGAGCCGAGCCTGGTCGGGCTGGTAGGCGGATGTTCAATCGCGACCGCGCCGGCGACCCGGAACGGCGGCGCGAGGAGCTGGTCGACCGGCTCGCCGAGGCCGGCCACGTCGAGGGCGACGCCACCGCCGAGGCCATGCGATCCGTCCCGCGCCACGAGTTCGTCCCCGAGGGGCGCCGCGACGCCGCCTACGCCGACCGGCCGCTGCCCATCGGCGCCGGCCAGACCATCTCGGCGCCGCACATGGTCGCCGTCGTCTGCGACCTGCTCGACGTCGGCGCCGACGACCGCGTACTGGAGGTCGGCACCGGCTGCGGCTACCACGCCGCCGTCACCGCCGAGCTCGCCGACGACGTCTACAGCGTCGAGTACGTCGATCGACTGGCCGAGCGCGCCCGCCGCCGGCTGCAATCGCTCGGCTACGACGCCGTCGACGTCCGCGTCGGCGACGGCCGCCACGGCTGGCCGACGCACGCGCCGTTCGATGCCGCCTACCTCACCTGTGCGGCGCCGTCGCTGCCGGATGCGGTCGTCGACCAGCTCCGGGCGGGCGGCCGGCTGGTCGCCCCGGTCGGCACCGACGACCAGCGGCTGGTGGCGGCGACCCGGACCGCCGACGGCCTCAACCGCGAGGACCACGGCGCCGTCCGGTTCGTCCGGATGCAGGGAGGCGACTGACGTGTCCGAGGGGCCGCCGTGGCGCGAGCTGGCGCTGCTGTGGGCCGCCCGGCGCTGCGGCGCCCTGGAGGCGCTGACGACGACGGCCGGCACCGCGGGGGTAGTCCGGCGGCCGCCGTGCTCGGGGGCACGCTCGCGGTAGTTCGCCACCCATGGCCGGACGGTCGTCCTACCGGTGCCCGCCGAACGCGCCGAGGCCGTCGCCCTGCCGCTGCGGTCGACGGCCGTCGACGTTCGGTCCGGCGGCGCGACCGACCTCCCGGCGTGCGACCCCGTGTCGGTGTCCTCCTCGAGACCCTCGGCGGGGAGACGGCCGACGCCAAGTTGCGCGGCGTCGGGGCGCCGGCGGCCGGCGCGGTTCGGGTCCACGATGCCAGGACGGTCCGGTCATGGCTCGGATCAGCCTTCGCCGGCAGCCGTCGAGTCGGCCCCCGGAACCCCGCCGTCGGTCGCGCGATTGAATAGGCTCCGGAACCGAGCCGAGAACATGGACCCGGCGGTGCTCCGAGACGACATGGTCGACAGCCTGCGACACGAGTCGAAGGCCGTCGTCGGCTCCGAGCCGGTCGACGCCGCGATGCGGACGGTCCCCCGGGAGCCGTTCGTCGAGGAGGAGTCCGCCGCCTACGCCGACCGCTCCTTCGAGCGGCTCGGCACCCGGGTGCTGTCGCCGCTACACCGCCGCGGTCGTCGCCGAGATCGCCGGCGAGGCCAACGTCCAGGGTGTCGACATCGCCCGCCGACTCGTCCACGAGGCCCGCTCGAACCTCGAGCGGGCGGGCTATCCGGGCGTGCTGGTCGACCGCCGGGACGGCGCCCGCGGGTTCGACGAGTACGCTCCCTACGATTGCATCCTGCTGGAGGCGGCCGCCGTCGAGCCGCCGGCGGCGCTCGTCGACCAACTGGCGCCCGGCGGCCGGCTCGTGATGCCGCTCGGTACGACCGCACAGGAGCTCGTCGTCGTCGAGGACGGCGAGCCGGTCGCGGAGTTCGGCACCGTCGCCTACCAGCCGATGCTGGTCGAGGGCGAACAGCCCCACGGCGTCGAGCGCAACCGGACCCACCGCGAGGACCGCCAGCGGGCCCGCCGGGACGCCGAGCGCCGGAAGGGCTGGGAGCAGTCCTGGATCGACTGGGACGAGCGCATCTAATCACGGACCACCAGCAGCGCGGTGTTTTCCCGCTCGTCGGCGTACTCGCTGCCGGCCGGCGGCTTGACGCCGAACTCGACGGTGCCGTCCCGCTGGTTGGCGCCGAGTTCCGGCGACAGCTCCAGCGTCGCGGTCCCGTTCGCGTCCGTGGTGTTCGTCCGGACGCCGTCCAGCCGCGCCGAGCCGCCGCGGGCGACGACCGTCGCGTCGGCGACGCCCGCCCCGTCCGGGTCGACGACCGTCACCTCGACGGTGTGGTTGCCGGGCGACACCACCTCCGGCGTCGGCCGCACGTCCAGCTCCGTCACCGCCAGCCCCGAGATGCCCGACAGCATGCTCATCATCACCGAGAGGCTGGCGACGCCGACGACCAAGGCGATGACGAGCCGGACCGGCAGCCCTTCGATCGCCCGTTCGTCGCCATGGAATCGCTCACGTTGACGCATAGGGGTGGTGGTCCCGCACTCGTACATAAACTCGGGGAACCGCAAGCTACCTCCGGCCGCCGGTGGACGCTCGACCATGGACACACGGACCGTCGTGCTGGTCGGGGTCGGCGGCTTCGCGGGCGCCGGCAGCCGCCACGCGATCGCCGTCTCGCTGCCGGCGACGTTTCCGTGGGGCACGCTCGCGGTCAACGTCGCCGGTGCGTTCCTGCTCGGACTGTTCGTCGTCGAATCGGGCGGCCGTCCCCGGGCGGTCCGGCTCGCCGTCTCGGCCGGCTTCCTCTCGTCGTTCACCACCTACAGCACCTTCGCCGCCGAGACGGCCGCCCTCCCGCCGGCGCTCGCGGCGGTCAACGTCGCCGCCACGTACCTGCTCGGGGTCGTCGCCGTGGTCGCCGCGATGGGGGTGTCGTCGTGGCGCTCGTGACCGCGCTCGCGGTCGGGCTCGGGGGGTCGGCCGGCGCCGTCGCCCGCCACGGGGTGAGCGAGCGGCTCGAGCGGCGCGCCCTCGACACCCTCGTCGTCAACGTCGCCGGAAGCCTGCTGCTGGGGGTCGTCCTCGGCGCGTCCGTCGGCGGCCCCGCGGCCCTCGCCGCCGGGACCGGCTTCTGCGGCGCGTTCACGACGTTCTCGTCGTTCGCCGTCGAGACCGTCGGGCTCGCCGCCGAAGGTCGTCGCCGCGTCGCCGCCGCGAACGCCGCCGGCACGCTCGGGCTGGCCGTCGCCGCCGTCCTGTTCGGGCGCGCGCTCGGGGCCGCGGTCGGCTGAACGGCCGCGACGCTCGCGGTGCGGCTCGCACTTGCTGAGAACCCCTCGTGTCCGGTCTCAGTCGACGTTCAGCTGCCGCAGTTCGACCTCGAAGTCGCGTTCGGTCAGCCGGTCGGCGGTCCGGTCGACCTCCTCGCGGAGCTCGTTGAGCCGGGCGGTCAGCTCCTGGTAGGAGTCGCTCTGTTCGAGTTCCTGCGGCGTCTTCTGTGTCTTCAGGGCGGCCACCTTCGAGGCGACGGAGAACATCTCCCGCAGCTTGTCGTCGTACGCCGACCGCGACAGCAGCGTCTCGACGATCTCCGAGAGCCGCTCCTGCTCGACCGGCTTGACGATGTACTCGTCGAAACCCATTTCGATGATGTCGAAGTCGGGTTCGACGGCCGTGACCATCGAGACGCCGCAGTCGTACCCCGCCCGGCGGATGTGCTCGACGACGTCGCCCCCCGACGTCTGCGGCATCAGTCGGTCGACGAGCGCGACGTCGACCGACCCGTCGACCATCTCGATGGCCTCCTCTCCCCCGTACGCCGTCCGCACGTCGTACTTCTCGGAGAGCCACGCCGTGTAGAGGTCCGCGAGGTCGTTACCGTCTTCGGGTCCGGACAAATAAGGAGTTGTGGGTTTTTTCGCCCTCCGAAATCGCCGACGATTCCCGGTCGACGCCGACGGCCGAGCTCACCCGCAGAAATGGTTCGTCGTCCCGCCGAAGCCCGGCAGTTCGACGGCCGAGAGACGCCCGCTCGGCGACGACTGTCCGCGTCTTCGTCCTGGTAGGTCGGCCGGACCGACCCCTCGATAGGACGGTTTCTCCGGCTTTCATCCCTCGAATGCGCACGATGATCGCCGATGGCGACTCCGTCACGCCGGAGTACGCCGGTTGACTCACCGACGGGACAGTCCTCGACACCTCCCGGGCGCCCGTCGCCGAGGAGACGGGGTTGGCCGAGACGTAGCCCGACCGCGAATACACCCCGCTGACCGTCGAGGTCGGCGCTGGGCGGGTCGTCGAGGGAACTGGGGGCCGGTCTCGAGGTCGGCGAGACGACGACGCTGACGATTCCCCAGAGCCCACGGCGAGCGGACCGACGAGAGTTCAAAAGTACGAGACCGACCGAATCCGGGGGATGCCCGACGGACGGGTGCCCGAGGAGGGTGCCCATCGAGGCACGGGACGGCCAGCAGGGCGAGATCGTCCACGTCGACGAGGCGGTCGTCCGGGTCGACTTCGACCCCGAACTCGCCGGCGAGACGCTGGAGTTCGAGGTCGAGGTCGAGGCCGAGGCCGAGATCGTCGAGTCAGCTGACGTCCCTGCCGGCCGCCGACGGTCCCGGTTCTCACGCCTCGACGGCGAGACGGCGCGAGCGCCGCCCGGACGGCCGTGCCCGCCGCTTCGACCGGCGCGTCAGAACGCGTCGAGCGAGGCGTCGAGGTGGTGTCGTGCCCGCAGTCCGGCGCCGAACTGGCCGACGAGCTCCGACCGGTGGTCCGGACAGGCCAGCACCGCCAGCTGCCCGTCGCCGACCGGGACGACCGGCTGCTGTACCCGCTGTGGGGCCCGGCGACACCCCGGGCAGGTGATCCCGCCGGCCGGCCGGTGGGCGAGCAGCGAGACGTCGCCGTCGGCCGCGAGGTCCCGCTTCCGGCGGCCGGAACGTGGGTTCTCTCATCTCACGGATCCTTGGCGGGCCAGGCGGGTAAGTGGTGGGACCACGTCGGCCCGCGGCCCCGCGAGCGGCGGCCCCGCGGACGGCGGCTCCGCGGGCGGTACGACCGGGCCCGTGTCACTCCTCGAACAGCGGCTCGTAGGACGCCGCGATCGGGTAGCGCCACCCGCTGTCGAAGGCCTTCGTCGTGACGCGGAGCGCCGGCGGCGACTGCTCGCGCTTGAACTCCGAGCGGGTCAGCCGCCGGATCACCGTCTCGACCTGCTCGCGGTCGGCGCCGGTCGCCGCGACGATCTCGTCGACCCGGCGCTTCCCGCCGACGTACGCCCGCACCACCGGGTCGATCACCTCGTACGGCGGGATCTCGTCGGCGTCGGTCTGGCCCTCGGCCAGCTCCGCCGTCGGCTCTTTCTCCAGCACGGACCGCGGAATCGGGGCCTCGTCGCCGACGGGCGGGTCGTCGTTGAACGCGCGGGCGAGGGCGTACACCCGCCGTTTCGTGCAGTCGCCCAGCGGCGCCAGCGCGCCGACCGCGTCGCCGTACAGCGTGCAGTAGCCGACCGCCGCCTCGCTTTTGTTGTCCGGCGTCAACACGAGCGCCCCGCGGTCGTTGGCCACCCCCATCAGGAGCAGCCCCCGGACGCGGGCCTGGACGTTCTCGCGGGTGAGCCCGGCGACGGCGCCGTCGGTCAACCCGTCGATGGCCGCGACGGCGTCGGCGGCGATCCCCTCGATGTCCCGTTCGCCGAATTCGATGCCGAGGCCTCGGGCCACCCGTTCGGCGTCGCTGCGGTTGGCCTCGGCGGTGACGTGACTCGGCAGCGTCACGCCGTAGACGTGCCCCGGGCCGACCGCGTCGACGGCGATGGCCGCGGCGACCGCCGAGTCGATCCCGCCCGAGAGTCCGACGACGACGTCCTCGAAGCCGGTCTTGTCGAGGTAGTCGCGAACCCCGACGGCCAGCATCCGCCTGAGCCCTCCGACCCCCTCCTCTTCCGGGAGCGCCGGTGTCGCGTCGTCGCCGTCCCACCGCTCGACGACGACGTCGGCCTCGCCGAGCGCCCCCATCGCGGTGACCTCGCCCGAGGGGTCGGCGACGAACGAGACGCCGTCGAACAGGATGTCGTCGTTGCCGCCGACCTGGTTGGCGAACACCACCGGCGCGTCGACCGCCGCCGCGTGGCCGCCGAACCGTCCGACCCGGTCGGCCGGCTTGCCGACGTGGAACGGGCTCGCCGATAGGTTCAAGAGTAGATCGACGCCCTCGTACGGCGCGATCGGGTTGGCCGCGTGGCGCCGCTGGCCCGTCACCGCCTGGTCGTACCAGGCGTCCTCGCAGACCGTGAGCCCGACCGTCGCCCCGTCGATCTCGACCGTCGTCGGCGACCCGCCGGACGAGAAGTAGCGGTGCTCGTCGAAGACGTCGTACGTCGGGAGCAGCCGCTTGGCGTAGGTGGCCCGCGCCTCGCCGTCGGCGAAGACGGTCGCGCTGTTGGTCAGCGGCGGCCCTTCCCCGGCGTTCCGCGCGGTGTGGCCGACGACCAGCGCCGGCCCGTCGGCGGTGGCCCGCCGGAGGGCCGACAGCGCCTCCCGCTCGGCGTCCAGCACCGCCTCCCGGTGGAGGAGGTCCCGCGGCGGGTAGCCCAGAAGTGCCAGTTCCGGCGTGACGACGACCGCCGCCCCGGCGTCGGCGGCCCACTCGAACCGCTCGAGAATCGCCTCGCGGTTGCCCGCGACGTCGCCCACCGTCGGGTCGTGCTGGACGACCGCGACGGGCGGCAGGTCCCGCTGCATACGTTACATATCGCCCGCACGATGTTATGGCTGTTGCAGGCGACACCCGGTCGCGGCTCGAACGCTCCGGGTCGTCACTGCCGGTCGGCGTCGGCGATTCTGTGCTCACCCGTGGAGTGCGACGATCGGGGAGGTCGAAAAACGCCGTGGCGTCTCTTGGGACTGAACGAACGCCGAAGGCATTCGCAGAGGTCGGCCGGCGCAGAGCGCCGGCCGGGATTCCGACGCGCTGTTTCGAAGAACCCGTTCAGTACCCGTGCACTCTACCGATTAACTGATAATCAATCACGGTGATGTGACAGCGCTCGCTCGCAACGTTTGGCTGACGAGTGGCAGGCTCCGATAGATTCGATGGAACGAAACCGCGCCGTCAGAGTTATTGATACACACTCGGCACACATTACTATGGAACGAAAGAACGTCACAATCCGGAAAGATCAGTCAGAGTGGGTTGACGAAACAGGGGTCAACCTCTCTCGACTCGTCCAGGAAGCGATTGACGAGCGGATGGAGCCGACAGAACCGGAGCTCGCAAAGGCGTACAAAGAGAACACTGCCCACGCGGCCGAGACGAACGCCGAGTGGAGTGGCGTCTCGACTGAAGCGGACGAACAGCTCGGCGACCATCCGGACCACGAATGAGAGTCCGGAGAGGGGACGTAGTCAGCATTGATCTCGGTGGTCCGAACGACGACGACACCCGAGGTGGAGAGATTTACAAAACCCGTCCGGCAGTCGTCGTTCAGAATGACGTCGGAAACGAACACTCAGTAACGACCATCGTTGCACCGATCTCGGGCGGGCATACGAGTTACCCGTTCCACGTCAACCTTCCGGGGTCGATGGACGAACTCAGTAAGGACTCGCATATTCAACTGGATCAAATCCGCACAGTTGACACCCAAGAACGAATCGTAGACACGCACGGGACTGTCTCCCCGTCTCAGATGGAGGAAATCGACGACGCGATTCGCATCTCACTGGGACTGTAGGGTATCGTATCGAGAGCAACGACCGATTGATTATTTCGTCTGTTCCCGAGCCGGAAAGCGCAAATCCACCCCTAATAACCCCCATCGGGACTCGTAATGAATTCTGCCCGAGTCCGGTTTCGCTATCATTAGCAGAGGTCAGAGGCTCTGAGACGCCTGAAACGATGATACGGAGATAATAGACTCATCGGGCGACTCACTTCGTTCGCCTCCCGGACCCACGCTCGCTCCGCTCATATGGACGCCGGAACTAAGCACCGTCAGAGACGGCGCAAGGGTCGAGAGACGCAACGGCGTCTCTCGGGACCGAGCCGATATCAAAGACGTTCGCGAACACCGGGAGACTCGCGCTGCTCGTCTCCCGAGGTTCCGCTCGCTCCGCTCGCGGAACGGTCGGCTCGTCCATTTCTTCACTGCGTTCAG
>PXSC01000134.1 GCA_003023535.1 Halobacteriales archaeon QS_9_70_65
CGAGACCGCCGAACTGGTCGTCCACGACGACGTACTCGTCAAGCTGTTCGCCCTGGGTCCCGACGGCGCCTTCGACCCCCACGTCCACGACGACGCGACCAACGTCTTCCACCTGCTCGAAGGCGAACTCGTCGTCACGCAGGACGGCACCGAGGAGACCGTCTCGGCGCCCGCCGTCGTCCACAACGCCCGCGGCGTCGAGCACGGCGCCAGAAACGAGAGCGACGAGCGGGCGCTGCTGACGGCGAGCCTCTGCCCGTTGCCTTAGCCCTGGAGATAAGCGTTCAGTTCCTCGAACTCCGCCGGCGAGAGGACGACTTCGGTGTCGAACTCCTCGAACCGCTCGAAGTCGTCGAAGCTGACTTCTTCCCCACAGATGAAGGGGTGGACTTCTGCTCGCCACCGTCATTCCGGTACCCGGCAAACGCCCTCGTGCGATCGCGTCGGTACGCAGCCGCTCTCACTCGTCCGAGGCGTCCTCCGCACCTCGACGAACAACTTTCCTGTGCTTTCGGGCGACGGGGGCGGCGTCGTCGAGCGGCCTCGTTTCGCGTTCCGCCGATGTCTCCGCTACGAGTCGCTCCATCCGCTCGATGACCGCGTCGGGGTCCTCGGTGGGCTCGATGACGATCTTACCGCCTTCCTCGCGGACCGTCACCTCAGCTCCCGGGGTGATCTCGAGCCGCTCCCTGACCGTCTCGGGGAGCACGATTCGTCCCTTCGAGTCCACCGTGGGCGTGGTCATATTACAGGTGGAAAAAAGAATAATCCCTTCGACGAACGGCGGTTCGGCTCTCGGCTCCGCGTCGGCTACTCCGCTTGCTCTTCGCCCTCCTCGCGCCGCGCCAGCCCCGCCAGGTGCGGCGCCTCCTCGACGATTATCTCGCCGGCGCCGAGTCGGGCGGCGTTCTCGCTGCCGGGCAGACAGAAGACGGGCACGCCGTCGGCGACGCCGGCGGTCGCCCGGGTGCCGACCACCTTCGTGCCGATCTCCTCGTAGGACAGCGTCCGGAACAGCTCGCCGAAGCCGGGCAGTCGCTTCTCGAACAGCGGCTCGACGGCCTCGACGGTCACGTCGTCGGGCGTCACGCCGGTGCCGCCGGTCGTGACGACGCAGTCGGTATCCTCGCGGTCGACGAGCCGGTCGACGGCGTCTTGGACGCCATCGTACTCGTCGCGAACCAGCTCCCGGATCACGACCTCGTCGCCCGCCCCCTCGACGAGTTCCGCGATCGCGTCGCCGGCGGGGTCGTCGTCGAGGCTCCGGCTAAAGCCCATCGCTGCCGGGCGGGCCGGCTCCGCTACTGTTTTGCCTCCCGCGGCCCGACGGCCGGGCATGAAGGCGGTCCTCTACGAGGAACACGGCTCGACCGACGTGCTACAGTACGACGAGTTCCCGGATCCCGAGATCGGCGACGACGAGGTCCTCGTCGAGGTGAGGGCCGGCGGCATGAACCACCTCGACGTCTGGACGCGGAAGGGGATGCCGAGTCCCGAGGAGCTGCCACACGTCCAGGGCAGCGACGCCGCCGGCGTCGTGAGCGAGGTCGGCGCCGACGTCGACCGCTTCGAACCCGGCGACCGCGTCGTCGTCGACCCCGGCCTCTACTGCGGGGACTGTGAGTTCTGCCGGAAGGGCGAACAGTCGCTGTGCGTCGACTACCGGATGATGGGCGAGCACGTCCGCGGCGTCCACGGCGAGCTGGCGGCCGTCCCGGCGTCGAACCTGCTGGGCCTTCCGGAGGCCGTCGACTTCGTGACGGCCGCCTCGGCGCCGCTGGTGTTCCAGACGGCCTGGCGAATGTTGACCACCCGCGCCGACATCGACCAGTCCGACAGCGTGCTCGTGCTGGGGGCGTCGGGCGGCGTCGGCCACGCCTGCGTCCAGATCGCCGCCAACGAGGGATGTGAGGTGTGGGCGACGGCCTCCAGCGAGGCGAAACTGGAGTACGCGGAGGAGTGCGGCGCCGACCACGTCGTCGACTACACCGAGCGGGAGTTCGCCGAGGTCGTCAAGAGCGAGACCGACGGCCGCGGCGTCGACGTCGTCGTCGACCACGTCGGCGAGGCCACCTGGGACGACTCGCTGTCGGCCGCCGCCCGCGGCGGGACGGTCGTCACCTGCGGCGCCACCTCTGGAATCTCGCCGGAGACGAACATCCCGAAAGTGTTCTGGAAGCAGCTGGACATCCTCGGGTCGACGATGGGGACGCCCGGCGAGATGGACGAGGTGATGGCGAAGGTGTTCGACGGCACCTTCGAGCCCCGCGTCCGGGAGGTACTGCCGATGAGCGAGGCGGCCCGCGCCCACGAGATGCTCGAGAACCGCGAGGGGTTCGGTTCCGTCGTCGTCGTCCCCGACGCCCGATACGACGGCTGAGCCGATGTCCGACGGCCACCCCCGGACGGACGAGGAGCCGGCCGACGCGACGGCCTCCGGTGACGACGCCCGCTCCGAGGTGGCGGACCGCGAGTTCGACTACCGGGGGTGGACCCTCGTCGTCGCCCTCTTCGTCTCGATCGTCGTCATCCCGGGGATCATCTACCTCTACCCGCGCGTCGGGCCGAGCTTCGGGCTCACCTTCTACGACACCTACCTCGCGCTGCCGATGATCCCCGCGGTCGTGCTGGGGATTCTGGCGGTGTGGGCGACGACCCGGCCCTGACCCCGCGGAACGGGTTTCATCGCCCGCCTTCTCCGAGGCGGCACGTCGTCGACGGCGGGGCTGGCCGCGTTCGCGGCCGACGTGACGTACGAGGGGTTCTCGGAGCCGGGCCACGAGGCCGCGAAGCGACGGGTATTCGACGCGGTCGCCGTCGACGTCGACGGCACGGCGGCCGACGGCGCCCGGCGGGCGGTGACCGCCCACGGCGGTCCCGGCCCGAGCCGGCCGTGGGGGATCGACCGGATGGTGCCGCCATCCGCCGCCGCCCTCCACGACGCGGCGTCCGTCGGCGCCGGCAACGGAGCGGTCTTCCTCGCGCCGACGCCGGCCGATGCCGGCGGCACGGCGGTAACTGCCCCCGTCCCCGTCCCCGTCCCCGTCCCCGTCGCCGCCGACGCCGAGGGCGCTCCGGTGGAGGCGGCGCTGCCCGGCCTCGCTGTCGCTCACGAGATACATGGCGGACCGATCCGGACCGCGCCCGCCGAGCACCACCCGGCGACGCACGCCAGGGTCGCCGCGGGGGCGCCGGAACTCGACCGCGAGGCCATCGAGCACCCCGTCGCTGTCGCCGCGAGCCGTCACGGCGGCGCTAATCGACCGCGCGGTGCCGATCCGGCCGGCCGAGCGGGCCGACTTCGAACCGGTCACCGCGGCCGTCGAGGTCCGGGCCGACGGGGCGATCGACGGCGCGGCCGACGGCCCCGGCGCTCGCATCACCGTCGAGTGCCGCGACGGGACCGCCCACGAGGCTACGGTCGACCCGTCCGTCGGTCACCCGGCGCGACCTGCCCTGTAGGGAACCGTCGACGGAAGGTTCTACGTGTGTGCGGCCGACCGCCGGGCGGCGATGGTCGATACCGTCCGTGGGCTGGCGGCCGAGGCGGCCGTGGAACGTCCAGGCTGCTCGACTAAGAGCGGGCGTCGGCATCGGGGTCGGCGTCGCCCGCCGCCGGCGCCGGCGCCACCGATCCACAGGTTCGTACGTACCGTCGGAGCTGCGCACGCGAGAGGCCGGCGCGACGTGCGGCCTCGGCCTCGTCCAGGTCGCCGTCGAAGTACAGTGCGACGGCGGTGCGGACCTGTGTGCCCGGCATCACGCTCGTACCTGCCGGCGTCGAAACCTAAGATTTCTCCGACTCCCGGCGTCCCGTGTGATTATCCGAGAGTCGGCCGGTCGGCCGACGTCGAGCGGGAGTTCGAACGGGACCGACCGCTCGCGCGGCGAGGCCGAGCGAGCGCAGCGAAGGAGGTCTCGTGACGAAGCGAGCGAGCACAGCGAGGGAGGTCTCGTAACGAAGCGAGCGGGCGGAGTGACGCGGGGAGCGACGACACGGAAGCGTTGCGAGGCCGACCGGTCGAAGGGAGGCCTCGAGGCGGAGCGGCGTCCTCGCGAGTGACGCGGGCGAGGGCTCGGCAGAGCGACGCGCTGCCGGTGAGCGAAGCGACCCGTGAGCCACAGTCCGCCGGCGAGAGGGGGCGTTCGGACACGCCGTCGTCACCGCCGAAAAACGCCACTCCCTCCCGACTAAACACCATCCCGCTCCCGTGGGACACGTGTTTATCCGGGCGGCACGTACGGCTGGTATGCGCGAGCTGGTCTTCGCCTTGGAGTACGGGCCGGGGTCGAACGCGGTGGCCGACACCCTGGCCGACCACGCCGACGCCCGCATTCGCTCGCTGTCGTTGCACGTCACCGACGAGCGGCTCTGGCGGGTCGACCACGCCACGGGGCCGCCNNNNACCTCGGCGACGGCCTGCTGTTCGACACGAACCACGAGGGCCGCCACTACACGTGGCGCATCATCCACTCCGGCGAGGGCGACGCGACGGACTTTTTCGACGAACTCGGGGCCACCGTCGGCGACGGCGTCCGAATGGAGATGCTCCGGACCGCCGCCGCCGACGGCCCGACGGGGAAGACGACCGATGGACCGAACGCCCCGTCGGCCGAACAGGAAGCCGCTCTCCGGGCCGCCGTCGAACACGGCTACTACGAGACGCCCCGCGAGGTCGACGTGAGCGAACTCGCCGATCACCTCGGCGTGCCGCGGTCGACGCTGACCTACCGGCTCCGGCGGGCCGAGGCGTACCTGGCCGAACGGCACGTCGCCGACGAGCGGCTGTCGGCGTCGTCGACCCCGCGCTGACGGCCGGTTGGAATATTCCAGGAAAGGCTCATCGAGGTGTCGCCCCAACATTCGGGCGATGACGGACGACGCCGAGACGGACGACAGGACGGGCGACGGCGTGGCCGGCGAGCGGTCCGTTCGGCTCACGGTCCCCGAGATGGACTGTCCTTCCTGTGCGACGAAGGTCGAGGGAAGCCTCGAGGGAGTCGACGGCGTCCGCGAGTCGACGCTGCGGCCCACCACGGGGACGGCGACGGTGACGCTCGACCCCGAGCGGGGCTCGCGAAGCGACGTGGTCGCGGCCGTCGAGCGGGCCGGCTACGAGGTGGCCGACCGGGACGGCGAGGCGGCCGACGGGCCCGCCGTCGCCGAGCCGTCGGCCGTCTGGACGAGCCGCCGGGCCCTCAAGACGTGGGTCGGCGCGGCCCTCCTGACGGTCGGGCTCCTCCTCGAGTTCGTCCTCGGGGGGCTAAACCCCGAGGTCGCGAGCGTCCTCGGCTCCCCACTGTCGCTGGCCGACGGCCTGCTGCTGGCGGCGGCCGCCGTCGCCGGCCATCCGGTCGTCCGTGGCGGCTACTACTCGGCGCGGAACCGGAGCCTCGACATCGACCTGTTGATGGGAACGGCCATCCTCGCGGCGACCGGCATCGGCTACTTCGTCGAGGCGGCGACGCTGGCGGTCCTATTCAGCGTCGCCGAGCTGCTCGAGAGCTATTCGATGGACCGCGCCCGGGACTCCCTGCGCGAGCTGATGGAGCTGTCGCCGGAGGAGGCGACCGTCCGCCGCGACACCGGGTCGTCGGAGACGCCCCGAGCAGACGGCGACAGCGAGGAGCAAAGCTCCTCGGGCCGTGCGAGCGGGCGAAGCCCGCGAGCAGAAGCCGTCGACAGCGAGGAGGTGACCGTCCCCGCCGACGAGGTCGCGGTCGGCGAGACGGTGATCGTCCGGCCCGGCGACCGGGTGCCCGTCGACGGGACCGTCCTCGACGGCGAGAGCGCCCTCGACCAGTCGCCGGTCACCGGCGAGAGCGTCCCGGTCGATAAGGGCCCCGGCGCGGAGGTCTACGCCGGTTCCATCGTCGAGGGCGGCTACCTGGAGGTCGAGGCGACCGCCCGCGCCGACGACTCGACGCTGTCGCGGATCATCGAGCTGGTTCGGGGTGCTCAGGAGAAAAGAACCGACAGCGAGCAGTTCGTCGACCGCTTCGCGGGCTACTACACGCCCGTGGTGGTCGCGGCGGCGGCCCTGACGGCGGCGCTGCCGCCGCTTCTCCTCGACGGGGCGACGACGGTCGGCCTCGCGGGGGTCGAGGTCGCACTACCGGGCGGCTGGCGGCCGTGGTTCGTCCGTGGACTGACGCTCCTGGTCATCGCCTGCCCGTGTGCGTTCGTCATCTCGACGCCCGTCTCGGTCGTCTCGGGGGTCACCAGCGCCGCCCGCAACGGCGTGCTCGTCAAGAGCGGCACCCACCTAGAGACGACCGGCGAGGTCGACGCCGTCGCCCTCGACAAGACTGGGACGCTCACGAAGGGTCGGCTCGCCGTCACCGACGTCGTGCCGCTGGGCGGGACCGACGAGACGACCCTGCTCCGGCGGGCCGCCGCCCTCGAGCGGCGGAGCGAACACCCGGTCGCCGGGGCGATACTCGACCGCGCGGAGGCCGCCGGCGTCGACGACGGCCCGGAGCCGACCGGCTTCGAGGGGCTGGCCGGCCGCGGCGTCCGCGCCGACCTCGACGGCGAGGCCTACTACGTCGGCAAGCCCGCGCTGTTCGAGGAACTCGGATTCGACCTCTCGCGGCCCCGACGTGTGACCGACGGCGGGACCCAGCGGATGGCCGAGTCGCCGGCCGAGCGGCTCGCCGACCTCGAGGCGGCGGGCAAGACGGTCGTCCTCGTCGGCACGGAGTCGGAGCTGGCCGGCATCGTCGCCGTCGCCGACGAGGTCCGGCCGGCCTCCCGGCGCGCGGTCGAGCGGCTCCACGAACTCGGGGTCGACCGCGTCGTGATGCTGACCGGCGACAACGAGGGCACCGCCCGGGCCATCGCCGAGACGGTCGGCGTCGACGACTACCGCGCCGACCTGCTGCCCGAGGAGAAAGTCGAGGCCGTCGAGGCTCGCGCTGATGGGCGACGATATCGGGAAGCTGCCCTACCTGTACGCGCTGTCGCGGGCGGCGAACGGCATCATCCGGCAGAACGTCTGGGGCAGCCTCGGGGTGAAGGCACTGCTCGCGGTCGGCGTCCCGTTCGGCTACGTGAGCGTCGCGCTCGCGGTCGTGGTCGGCGACATGGGGATGAGCCTCGGCGTCACCGGCAACGCGATGCGGCTGGCCCGGCTGTCGCCCGAGGACTGACCGCCGTTCTCTCGTCGTGAAGCCGCCCCCGGGGAGTTACGTCCCCAGGGGACGTGCGTATCGTATGAACGCCGGAGTCAGCCCGTTCCACCAGGCCGCCGTCCTCGGGTTCACCGGGGTGGTGGTGGTGCTCGTGCTCGCGGCCCTGCTATTCGTCTTCCTCGGGCTGTGAGTCCGGCCGATCCGGGATCCGCTCGAAAGCGCAAGACCCATCGGCCGGCCTCCGGTGGAGCGCGACATGGACGCCGAGTTCCGCTTCGACGTCGAGATCCCCGTCCGGTACCGCGATCTGGACACGCTCGGACACGTCAACAACGCCGTCTACGCGACCTACCTCGAACAGGCCCGGGCCGCCTACGTCGACCGTGTTCTCGGGATGGACCTGGAGGACGACGGGATGGTGCTCGCGAGCCTCAAGATCGACTTCCGGCGGCCGGTCGACGCCGCCGTCGGCTCGATTCGCGTCGAGTGCGGTGCCGTCTCCGTCGGCGACTCGAGCTTCCGGATGGGCTACCGCGTCCACGACGACGGCGACGACGAACCGGCGGCGACCGCCGAGTCGGTGCAGGTCGCCTGGGACGGAGCGTCGTCGCGGTCGCTGCCGGCGGCCTGGCGGGAGTCGCTGCGGGCGTTCGAGCCCGGACTGTCCTGACGCCGGCGACGCCGGCCGCCAGGCGTCGATACGCTCTTTGCGGTCGGCGTCCGTGTCCGACCGTGGAGTCCGACGACCCGACCGTCATCCGATCGCTCGCGGTGACGGCCGACGACGTGGTGGCCGCCTTGGAGGCAAACGAGCGGCGGGATACGGCGGCCGTGCTCCGGGTGACGCCGCCGTTCAGCGGCCGGATGCGCGCCCGCCTCCACCGGACGGCGGTCGACGCCGACTACGGCGTTCCGGAGCCGCTGCACGTGTCGCCGGAGCGGTTCGTCGCCTCGCCGCCGCCGCTGCCGACGCCCGACGACACCGAGGACGAACTCCGGACCGACCCGGAGCTGTCGTACGACCCCGAAACCCACCGCCGCCGCCACGAGGCCGCCCTCGAGGAGTGGCGGGCGTCCGTCCGGACGTCGCTGGTCGAGGTGACGACGGTCGAGACGCCGGCCGGCGCCCACGAGGTATCGGTGTCGATCCTCGGGTGACCGACGGCGCTCACCGGACGACGACGGCGGATGAAACGTCTCGGGCCCGCTCGACCGTTCGTGAAACGTTTTGATCCGGACGCCGGAGCGCTAAAAGAACCGAAACGACGCGAACCCTCCGGCCGTTATTAGTGGGTACGACGCCACGGTAAGGGCAGAATGGACACGCGCGGACCCGGCGGGCTTCTGCGGTCGGTGGCGTCGTCGCGGCTCCTGTGGCCGGTGCGTGCGGCGGCGTTCTGGGCGGCCGTTTTCCTGCCGTTCTGCTCGGTCGCGCTGGTGGCCGCCGGGTCCGTGACCGACGCCACGCGGCTGGCGTCGCTGCTGGCGGCCAACGTCGTCGCCTTCGTGGTCGGCCACGGTCACGGCCGGTAGAACCGGGACCCGCACAGCCATACCCCGGGGGATCCTACGCAGGGTATGGACGCCGTCTACCTCGGCTCGACGGGACTGCGGGTCTCGGAGTTCGCCCTCGGGACGTGGCGGTTCGGCCGCGAGGACGCCACCGGCGCCGTCGAGATCGACAAACAGCGGGCCTTCGAGCTGCTGGACGTCTACGCCGACCACGGCGGCCGGTTCATCGACGCCGCCGACATGTACGGCGACGGCCGCGCCGAGCGGTGGATCGGCGAGTGGTTCGCGGACCGCCCGTGGGACCGCGAGTCGTTCGTCGTCGCCTCGAAGGTGTACTGGCCGACCCGCGACGACCCCAACGGCCGGGGGCTCGGCCGCAAACACCTGCGGCGGTCGCTGGACGGCATCCTCAAGCGGCTCGGCACCGACCGCCTGGACGTCCTCTACGCGCACCGCTGGGACGACGACACCCCCGCCGAGGAGTTCCTGCGAACGCTCGACGGCTTCGTCGACGACGGCCGCGTCCACTACCTCGGCACCTCGACGTTCGAGCCGAACGCCTGGAAGGTCGCCCGCGCGAACGAACTCGCCGACCGGCGGGGGTACGAGCCGTTCACCGTCGCCCAGCCGCGGTACAACCTCGTCGACCGGGAGATCGCCGGCAACTACCGCGAGATGTGCGACCACTACGGGATCGGCGTCTGTCCGTGGTCGCCGCTGGCCGGCGGCTTCCTTTCGGGCAAGTACGGCCGCGAGCGGCCGGCGCCGCGGAGGTCGAAACCCCGCCGGCGGCGGTCGCGCTGGCGTGGCTCCGCGAGCGGGGGACCGTCCCGGTCGTCGGCGCCCGGACGCCCGCCCAGCTGGAGACCAACCTCCGGGCCGCCGAGATCGCCCTGACCGACAGCCAGCGGCGGCGCCTGACGGAGGCTCACTGACGGTCAGCCGCGGGCGACGAGTTCCGCGCGGATCGCCCGCCGCTTGACGAGGAGGAATCCCCCGAGGATGACGAGAAAGCCCGCGACCGTCGGGAGGCCGATCCCCTCGCCGAGGAACAGGAAGCCGGCAAGCGCCGCGAAGACCGGCGCGACGTACGACACCAGGTTGATCTCGATGGGGCCCAGCCGGTCCAGCAGTGTGAAGTAAATGAGGAAGCCGCCGGCGCTAGCCGCCAGCGCGAGGTACGCGACGGCGGCGACGGCCGTCGGCGGCGGCGGGCCGTCGACGGACTCGCCGAGGCCGACGCTGAGACCGTGCATCAGCGCCGCGCCGCCGAGCATCGCCCACGCCTCCATCGTCTCGATCGGCAGTGCCGTCTCGAGCCGCTGGGTGACGACACTACCGAAGGCAAAGGATAGCGCGGCACAGAACACCAGCGCCTCGAACCGCGAGGCGGCGAGGTTGTCGGGGTCGGGCTGCGACAGTAGGACGACACCGCACAGCCCCAGCGCCAGCCCGACCAGCCCGGGAAGCGTCAGCCGCTCGTCGGGAAGGAAGGCCCGCGCGAAGCCGGTCGTCAGCACCGGCGACAGCGACACCGTGACGGCGGCGACGGCGCTGGTCGTCCCGCGCTCGCCGACGAACAGCAGTGCGTGGTAGCCCGCGATGATGAAGACGGCCCCGACGCCGACCAGCAGCCACTCCCGGCGGCCCCGCGGCCGCCACCGGTCGGTCGCCCAGACGCCGTAGCCGAGGGTGAACGCGCCGGCGACGTCGAATCGGACCGCCGCGAACAGCACCGGTGCCTCGTAGAAGTACGCCGGCGCCGAGGGGGTTCCGAGGCCGGTCTTGATTGCCACGAACGCCGATCCCCACAGCGCCGCCAGCAGACAGAACAGCAGGAGGTTCCGGTGACGCACGTCCGAACCGGGGAGAGGCGCGCGCCTGAAACTTTCGAAACCGACGGCCGACGGCCCTATCGCCCGGTCGACGGTGGGGTCCACGCGGCCGGCGGGCCGTCCCGACGAGGCCGCTCACGGCAGGCCGTCGGAGCCGGGTACCGTCGGAATCCGGCCGCGTCACCCCGGTTACTCCCGTAGATTTATATACCGCGACTTCCGAGTATCGTGTATGGCCGCATACCGTCGGCCGGTCCTGCGGAACCTGTTCGACGACTCGCCCACCCCACACATCGCCCATCCGCCGCGAACCCACTGCCGCGATTTCTACGTCGCGACCGACGGCTCCTACCGCGCCGCACGCGGCGCCGGACAACAACGTCGCCGAGTACCGGGCGCTGCACCTCGGGCTGGACGTGCTGGCCGCCCGGACGCCCGCCGGCGCCCGGGTCGGTGTCTGCATCGACCACGACGACCTCGCCGCGAACGTCAACCGCGCGACCCTGGCGACGCAGTCGCCCGACGCCCGGCCGCCGCACCCGTACGACCTGCCGGCGGGGACGGCCAGCCACTGGCGGGGCATCCGCGCCCGCGTCGCCGGCTTCGGTGAGCTGCGCGCCGCCCGCATCGACAGCCGCGACAACCCCGCCCACCCGCTGGCCAACACCCCCGACCAGTACGCCCACGTCAACCGCGAGCCCGACCGCTGTGTCCTGCCCCGAAACGACGAGCGCTGGCGGGCGCCCGACGACGACCGCTACCCGCCGCCGTCGCGGGCCGAACGCGACCGCTCCGGGTCGCTCGGCGGCGAACCCGCGAGCGACTGA
>PXSC01000135.1 GCA_003023535.1 Halobacteriales archaeon QS_9_70_65
TGCAGACCACGCCGTCGACGGTGTCGAGGTAGCGGCGCTCGACGGCCCGGTACAGCGGCGCGAGCCGGCGGCGCTCGCTGGCCCGGAGGTGGTGGACGACGCTCACCACCGGGTACGGGAGCCGGCGGTTGTGCCGGACGAGCGACGGGTGGGCGAGTTCGTCCTGTAGCATCACGTCCACGTCGACGGCCAGCCGGCGACGGACGGCCGACGAGAGCCCGTCCAGCAGCCCCCGGGGGTACGTCCGCCACGGCAGCGACACCACCTCCACCTCGTCGCCGGCCGCCCGCAGTTCGGCGACGAGCCTGCGGTCGTACCGGAAGCCGCCGGACCGCTCTCCCAGGTCTCCGTACAGCGTCAGTCCGACCCTCATGCCGCCGCGATGTAGCCGGCGGCCCCGTCGTCCCGGGCGGCGGCCAGCTCGGCGACGGTGTCGTCGGTCACGCGATCGAAGACGACGCGGGAGAACCGCTCGACGCCGGGGTGGTAGCCGTCGAACTCCGGCAGGTCGTCCAGCGTGGCATCGGTGTAGCGGTCGGCCAGCGCCTCGAGGGCGGCGGTGTCCTCGTCGATGTCGACCAGGTAGTCGTACTCACCGAGTTCGGGGCCCCGAAGCTCCAACTCCGCCCGGAGGTGGTGGGAGTGCAGCTCTCCCTCCGGCCCCGGATCCGGGGCGGTGAGGTAGTGCCGTGCCGCGAAGTCCGTCCGAACCGTCGTCGTGCACACGCCCGTAGTCGGGGCCGGGAACCACCTAAATCCACGGGGCGGTGGCGCCGTTCGGCGAGTACCACCGTGCCGGCCACCCGGAGGGCGAGGGGGAGCCCGTCGGCGCCGGCATCTACCGGTTGGCCCGGCGGGAGACCGGGTTTCGGTTTCGCTGCGGCCCACCGACGCGCCGGAACCCGAGCCGGAGTCAACGTTCGAGGACCCCGGGGTGCCGGCCCTACTGACGAACGGACCGGATGATTCTACGAGACCGACCCGGAGTCGACGGCGTACCCGGCGCCCTCGGTCGAGCGGGTCGGGCCGCCCGCCCGGATCGACTCCACCTTCCACGACCGGAGCCGCGAGCGGCTGTCGGGGAACCCCTGCGACCGGACGCTATACAAGCTGGGCGACGGCGAGTGGTTCCACGTCGAGGGCGAGGACCCCCTGCGGGAGTAACGGGGCAGGCTTACTCGTCACGAGGGCTGGAAGGGTGGTAGTCGGTGTCGTACTCGCCGGGGCGGTCGTCCAGGCGGTCGGGGTTGATGCGACCGTCCAGCAGCATGAAGTCGAGGATGATGACCCGCAGCATCGCCTCGACGACGGGGACGGCCCGCGGCGGCAGCGACGGGTCGTGGCGGCCGACGACGTGGACGTCTTTCTCCTCGTCGGACTCCCAGTCGGCCGTCCGCTGCTCCTTCGGGATGGAGGTCGGCGCGTGCCAGGTCGCCTCCCCGTAGACCGGTTCGCCGGTCGTGATGCCGCCCTGGAGGCCGCCGTGGTCGTTGCCGACCGGCACCGGGTCGCCCTCCTCGGCGACCGTGTCGGGGCGGGTGTCGCCGTCCTCGAAGGTCCAGTCTTCGTTGCGCTCGGCGCCGGGCACCGAAGCTGCCGCCCGACCGCCCGCCGACCGAATCGCCGCGGGCCTGGAACTCCTCGAGCAGTTCACGCATCTCCGCGGCCGTTTCGGGGTCGGCACACCGCACCTCCGTCTCCTCGGTGTGTTCGAGCATCTCCTCGAACGTCACGTCGGGCGCCTCGACGTCGTGCAACTGGTTGACGTGGGCCTTCACCCGGACGTCGTGGTCCGACTGCTCCAGTACCTGCTTTGCGACGGCACCGGCGGCGACCCAGTTGACCGTCTCGCGGGCCGACGACCGGCCGCCGCCGCCCCAGTTGCGCGTGCCGAACTTCGCCGAGTAGGTGTAGTCGCCGTGCGACGGGCGGGGCGCCGTCACGAACGGCTCGTACTTCCCCGAACGGGCGTCCTTGTTCTGGATGACCATCCCGATCGGCGTGCCCGTCGTGTAGCCGTCGAGCGTCCCGGAGTTGATGGACACCTCGTCCGGTTCGCCCCGGGAGGTGGTGATCTGCGACTGGCCGGGCTTGCGGCGGTCCAGCTCGTGCTGGACGTCCGCCTCGTCGAGTTCATCACCCGTCCCTCGGGGCGCCGAAGGTTTAGCCTTGCTATCTTCGAACAGCGAGAGAACCCTGGTCTTCGGGCCAGGGGTGAATCGCGTAAGCGTCGGGGCTTTCTATCTTCGGGGTGTCGGGCAGAATTAGTTGGACGGATCGGTTGGCGTCTCCAGACGAGTGATCCTCTCGATCGCGCCGAAGTCGCCGTCGAAGGAGTACAGGTGCTCGATGTTCTCGCGTTCCATGTACGCGGCGATGGTCGCGTCACCGAACGAAAGGGATTCGTAGGTCTCGAAGAGGTCCACGGCGCGGTGGAAATCCTTCTGCGCCGAGTGAATCAGCTCGAACCCTGCCGAACTGGAGAGTCGGTCGCGGAGTCGACCGCGATGTCGTGGCGCTGCCGCTCGTGAATCCAGTTCAGAGACCCCAGCAGTACATAGTTCGTGATTCGGATGGTCGGGAGGTCGCCCCTATCGATGGCGTGGACGATGTTTTCCGCCCGTTCGTGGCGGCCGTCGGCGCTCGTATCCTTGTAATCGATGAGGACGTTGGAATCGAGGACGGCGACTGCCATTCAGGCGTCCTCCGCGAACTCCGGATCCTCTTCGCGTCCGGCGAGGTCGTGCGTTTCGAGGCCGTCACCGCCCATCGGAGCCTTCAGATCGTCACCTTCGAACGCACCGTAGCGCTGACGGACGACTTCAACGGAGAGGTCACCCTCTTCGCCGACGTCCCAGCGCAGTTTGTCGCCAGCCTCGATGTCGAGACGTCGCCGTAGCGATGCTGGGACCGTAACCATCCCCCGGTCACTGACCTTCGTTTCCTCGGGAGCGTCTTCGGTTGTCATGCTCGCTGATACGGGCTCTCGCACGATACATGTTGCGCCACATGTGATTCGGGACTCCAGCTCTGCGTTCCGTTCACGGCTCCGAGTCGGCGCCCTCAGTTGCACGCTCCTCGTCAGGCATCCCGAACGTCGACCACTTCGACCGCCGGGGTATCCCAGCGCGCTCCTTCGTTCGCTCGCGCCGTCAGCGGTCCCACTGTGACTTCCTCCCATTCTCGACGTATCGGACCCTATCGTCCGCGTCTATTACCGTCTGGTGTTGCCACGAGGGAGCGACGCGCTTATACGGCCGTGTCCGCTACCCGCCGAGGGTTCGGACATGGCACGCGAGACGGGACTCTCCTACGACGACGTGCTGCTGGTGCCGCAGCGGTCGCCGGTCGATAGCCGGGAGTCGGTCGACCTCACCACGGTACTGGCCGACGGGCTCGAGCCCTCGGTGCCGGTTCTCAGCGCCGCGATGGATACCGTCACCGAGGCGGAGTTGGCCCGGGCCGTCGCCGAGGCCGGTGGGCTCGGCGTCGTCCACCGCTTCCTGACGCCGGACCGGCAGGCCGCGATGGTCCGGTCGGTCGCCGACGACGACCACCCCGTCGCCGGCGCCGTCGGCGTCGCCGAGTCGTACGTCGATCGGGCGGCGGCGCTCGTCGAGGCCGGCACCACGATGATCGTCGTCGACGTCGCCCACGGCCACATGGAGCGGGTGCTCGAGGCCGCCGAGCGGCTGGCCGAGCGGTTCCCCGACACGCCGCTGTGTGCCGGCAACGTCGTCACGCGGGCGGCCGTCGCCGACCTCGCGGCGGTCGGCGTCGACTGCGTGAAGGTGGGTGTCGGCCCGGGGTCGCACTGCACGACCCGGGAGGTGACCGGCTTCGGCGTCCCGCAGTTCACCGCCGTCGAGCGGTGTGCGGCGGCGGCCGACGACCACGGCGTGACCGTCGTCGCCGACGGCGGCGTCCGGGCGTCCGGCGACGCGGTGAAGGCGCTGCTGGCCGGCGCCGACGCCGTCATGATGGGCGGCTTCTTCGCCGGCTGCGAGGAGGCCCCCGGCGAGGTGATCGAGGTCGACGGCGAGCGGTACAAACGCTCGCGGGGGATGTCGACGGCCGCCGCCGCCGAGGACCGCGAAGACAAAGCGGTCGAGGTCGCCGCCGACGAGGGCGTCGAGGCCGTCACCGAGTACGCGGGGCCGGCCGGCTCCCGCATCGAGGAGTTCGCCGCCGGTATCCGCTCGGGGCTGTCCTACGCCGGCGCCGACGACCTCGCAACTGCCCGGCAGAACGCGGAGTTCGTGCGCGTGACGCCGACGACGAGGCGCCGCAACGGCGCCCACGGCTTCGCGCGAACGGAGTGACGAAAGGAAATGAAAGGGGATGTACGTCCCCAGGTGGACCACCGCGTGCGCCGGCGGTGCGGGCTCCGGCGCATCGGCGAGCTTTTCAGGTTAGGTATTTGAGACTTTCGTCTCACGACGGCCGCTCGACGGCGGCGCCGAGCGCCGACAGCGTCTCGAAGAACGCCGGAAAGGAGACGTCGACGTGGTCGGCGCCGACGACGGTCGTCTCGCCGTCGGCGACGACGCCGGCGACCGACAGCGCCATCACGATCCGGTGGTCGGCGTGACCCGAGACGGTCGCCCCCTCCAGGCCGCCGCCGTCGACGACGAGCTCGTCCGTCCGCTCCTCGACGTCGACGCCCATCCGCTCCAGTTCCGCCGCCATCGCGGCCACCCGGTCGGTCTCCTTTAATCGGACGTGCTCGCAGTCGGTGATGCGGGTGGTGCCGTCGGCGGCCGCCCCGAGGACGGCGATCGTCGGCAGCAGATCCGGCGTGTCGGCGACACCGACCTCGACGCCCTCCAGCGACGACGCCGCGACGCGCACCCGGCCGGCCTCGCGATTCCAGGCGACGTCGGCGCCCATCCGCCCGAGGACGTCGACGACGACGGCGTCGCCCTGCGCGCTCGGGCGGACGCCCTCGACGACGAGGCCGTCATCGGCCGCGAGCGCCCCGACGGCGAGCAGGTACGACGTCGACGAGAAGTCCCCCGGCACGACGTAGTCGCCGCCGTCGGGGGCGTACGATTGGCCGCCGGCGACCCGGAAGCCGTCGGCGCCGGCCGCCACGCCGGAGTCGTCGCCGCCGACGGCCTCGGCGTCGACGCCGAAGTCCGCCAGCAGCTCCAACGTGACGTCGACGTACGGCGCCGACTTCAGGTCGGTCGTCAACTCCATCTCGACGCCGCGGTCGGTCACCGCGCCGGCCATCAGCAGCGCCGTGACGTACTGCGAGGAGACGTCGCCGCGAACCGAGACCGCGTCGCCGTCGATTCC
>PXSC01000136.1 GCA_003023535.1 Halobacteriales archaeon QS_9_70_65
CGCGCCCGTCTCCGGGTCCTCGATACGGACGTCGACGACCTCGTGGGCCGGCGGGCCGATACTGCCGGCTTTCCGGACGTCCTGGTCGGGCCGATTGATGGCCGCCAGCGGCGTCGTCTCGGTCATCCCGTAGCCCTCGAGCAGCGTCACGCCGAACTCCGACTCGACGGTCTCGATGCGCTCTCTGGGCATCGGTGACCCGCCGACGCCGACCGTCTCCAGCGCCGAGAGGTCGTGGCCCTCGGTGCCGTGCTTCAGCAGGTCGATGACCATCGTCGGGATGAAGAAGGCGTAGGTAACGCCGCGGGCCGCCATCGTCTCCAGCGCCGTCTCCGGGTCCCACTGCGGCAGGAAGTGGTTCTCGGCGCCGACGGTCAGAAGCGGCGTCGTCGTGACGTTCAATCCGGAGACGTGAAACAGCGGACAGACCGTCAGCGAGACGGTATCGTTCGACCAGCCCATCGCCTCCACCAGCCCGCGGGCGTTCGCCTGCAGGTTGCGGTGGGTGTGCTTGACGCCTTTCGGGCGTCCCGTCGTCCCGCTCGTGTACATCAACTCGGCGAGTTCGTCCTCCTTCCGCGGGTAGGCGTCGTAGGTGGTTTCGGCGGCTCCGACGAGTTCCCGGTAGGAGTGGCCCGCGTCGCCGTCGGCGACGATGAGGTGCTCCAGCGACGGGACGTCGAGACCGGCGATCATCTCCTCGAACTGGCCGTGCGTGACGACGGCGACGGCCTCGGCGTCCTCGAGAACGTACCGGACCTCCTCGCCCTGGAACCGCATGTTGATCGGGAAGGGGACCGCGCCGCGCTTCATGGCGCCGAGGTAGGCGGTCACGAACCCGACGCTGTTGGGAAGGTACAGCGCGACGCGATCGCCGGCCTCGACGCCGAGATCCTCCAGCGCGTTGGCGACCGCGTTCACTTCGCCGGCCAGTTCGGCGAACGTCACCTCGCGGGTGTGGTCCGACATCGCGAGCCCTTCGGGGTCGTTGCGCGCCATCGTGTCCGCGTAGGTCGCGAAATTCACAGCCGTGCCATGGTATAGCAGCACAATGAGCGTTTCGCAGGCCCGACGTCGGGTTTCGTCCCGCTCGGGGCCTGACCGTGGCAACGACCTCGCTCGCATGCGAGGGTGAACCTATAACATCACACGGTGCGACGGCGTAGCATGGTCGACTTCACGCTCTCCGAACAGGAACGGGCGGTCCGCCGGACGGCCCGGGAGTTCGCCGAGGAGGAGATCGCGCCGGTCGCCCGTCACCACGAGGAGACCGGCGAGTGGCCCCGGGAGGTGTGGAAGAAGGCCGTCGACGTCGGCCTCGTCGGCGGTACCGTCCCGGAGGCGTACGGCGGTGCCGGCCTCTCGCAGGTCGAGACCTGTCTGTTCATGGAGGAGATCTGCCGGGTCGACGCCGGGATGCTCGCGGCCATCGGCACCGAGTTCGGCACCCGGATGATACGGGAGTACGGCAGCGACGAACAGAAGGAGTGGATCCTCCGCGGCGTCGCCGAGGGCGAGCTCGTCGGCGCGCTGGGCAACACCGAACCCGAGCACGGCTCCGACGCCGCCGCCATCGAGACGACCGCCGAAAAGGAAGGAGACGAGTACGTCGTCGACGGCGTCAAGACGTTCATCACCCACGGCACCATCGCCGACTACGTCCTGACGATGTGCCGCACCGGCGAGGAGGGCCACGGCGGCATCTCCGCCATCATCGTCGAGACCGACCGCGACGGCTTCGAGGTCGAACGGGAAATCGAGAAGCTCGGCTGGAACGCCTCCGAGACCGCACAGCTGCGCTACGACGGCGTCCGTGTGCCCGAGGAAAATCTCGTCGGCTACGAGAATGCCGGCTTCTACCAGCTGATGGAGTTCTTCGAAGCCGAGCGGGTCGGCATCGCCGCACAGGCGCTCGGTATCGCGCAGGGCTGTCTCGACGAGACCGTCGACTACGTCGGCGAGCGCGAGCAGTTCGACCGCGAACTCCGGGAGTTTCAGGCCGTCCAGCACACGGTCGCGGACATGGCGACGAAAGTCGAGTTAGCGCGACGGCTCGTCTACGACGCCGCCGCACGGGTCGACGCCGACGAGAACCCGACCAAGCTCGCCTCGATGGCGAAGCTGTACGCCTCCGAAATCGCCGAGGAGGTCGCAAGCGACGCCGTGCAGCTCCACGGCGGCAACGGTTACACCCGCGACTACCCCGTCGAGCGACACTACCGACACACCAAGATATACCAGATCGGCGAGGGCGCCAGCGAGATACAGCGCAACATCATCGCCAAGGAGCTGCTGGACCTCTGAACGGCTCCTGGTCGTCGCGGAGATTGACCGGCGCAGACGACGGAGACGCGACGCTTTGGGCCCGATCCGTCCCGACGCTCGGTCCGTCGACTCTTTCCGTCCGAGGACCTCGGGTGGGATTAACAGGCGGTGCGTCGACGGTCCCGGACGCGCTGCACCGCGCTCCCGCGAGACGCGCCCGGACGATTCACTCGGTCACGGGCCGTCCGGTCCCGTCCCCGTATTTGAACCTTCACCCGATGCGGGTCCCCGGCTCGCCGCCGTCGAGGAACGGCCCCAGACCCTCGAGGCCGAACACGTGCGCGGGCGCACTCAACTCCAGCAGCGCCCGGACCTTCCCGGCCATCCCGCCGCTGACATCGGTCGCGTCGCTGCCGCCGAGGACGTTGGCCGCATCATCGAAGGTCTCGACCCGGCGGATGACGTCGCCGTCCTCGTCGTAGACGCCCTCGACGGCCGAGCAGACCCCGACGCGGTCGGCCCCGAGCGCGTCGGCGAGCGCGACGACGAGTTCGTCGCCCGACAGCACCGTCACCCCCTCGTCGGCGTGGACGACGCCGTCGCCGTGAAGCACGGGGACGAATCCCTCCCCGAGCATCGTCAGGATCCCACTGGTCGGCAGCGACAGACTCCCGTCAGCCTCCCGGGCGGCGGCGGACATCGGATGTATCGGCAGCGCCGGGACGTCGACGCCGGCGAGGGCGTCGACGACCGCCGCGTTGAGCCGTTTCATCGCGCCGTGGATCGCCCGGACGGCCTCCGGGTCGCGTGTCCCGGCCGTCGTGGAGACGCCGTGCCGGTCGGCGTGGTGGTGGCCGAAGCTGCCGCCGCCGTGAACGATCACGATACCGTCCCGGCCGGCCAGCGCTTCGGCCGCCCGGTCGAGCGCCGCCTCGTCGACCGTCTCGGGGTCGGTCTTGTCGGTGACGACACTCCCGCCGAGTTTGAGGACCGTGGTCATCGCTCGGCCCGGACGCCGTCGGCGTCGAGTTCGGCCCGGAAGGCCTCCTCGCAGCCCGGCGTGTACTGCA
>PXSC01000137.1 GCA_003023535.1 Halobacteriales archaeon QS_9_70_65
CAACGCCTCGGGGTCGACGCCCGGCAGGTCCGCGAGCCGCAGGCCGGCCACCTCGCCGGAGGCCGGCCGCAGTTGGCCGTCGTAGAACTCCCGACTCGGGAAGTACTGCACGCGCTGGCTCATCCGGTACTGCCGGTCCAGCATTACGCCGGCCTCGGGGTGGTCGTCGATGAGCCGCTCGAAAAGCGACTCCCGGAGCTCGTTTTCCGCGCGAACCACGGGCGGCAGCTGACGGTGGTCGCCGACGAGGACGAACCGGTCGGCGAGGTTCGTCGCCAGGAAGGTTCCGGGCTCGGCCAGCTGGCCGGCCTCGTCGACGACGGCGACGTCGAAGGACTGCGCCTTCAGCGCCCGCGAGCCGCAGGCCGCCGTCGTCGCCGCGACCACGCGGGCCTCGTCCAGCGCCGCCGCCCGCTCTTCGGGGTCGCCGGCCCGCTCTAGCCGATAAGACTCCATGTCCTCGCGGACGCCGGACTCCGAGCCCCACCGGACGACGTCGGTGAATCCCTGGGCTTCCAGCGCCTCGATCGCGTTGTCGACCGCGCGGTTGGTGAACGCCGACAGCAGCACCCGCCGGCCGTCGGCGACCAGCGCCCGGACCGTCCGCGCCAGGGTGTACGTCTTGCCCGTCCCCGGCGGGCCGTGGACGAGCGCGAAGTCCTCGGCGTTCAACGCCGTGTTGACCGCCTCGTTCTGGGCGTCGTTGTTGTCGATGTAGACGCCGCGGTCGTCGTCGAAGGCGGGGTCGCGGCGGCCGAAGAGGACGTCCTTCCGGTCCTCGTCGCCGCGGAGGATCGCGTCGTGCAGCGCCGTCAGCCGACGGTCGACGCCGATCTCCGAGGGGTAGACGTCGAGCCGCCGGAGCTCGAAGGGCTCGTCGGCGACGACGACGACCTCCTCGCCGAGCCGCTCGACGGTCGCCAGCTCGGCGGTGCCGCGGGTCGGGTGGCCGTCGCTGGCCAGCACCCGGTCGCCCTCGCGCATCTTCGAGACGGCGTCGCCGGTCCGGCGGGCCCGGAGCCGCCAGCGGCCGCCGTCGAGCGACTCCCGACCGAGGGGCTCGAGGTCGACGAGCGCGCGGTCGTCGTCGGCCCGCTCGGCGGCGGTCCGCTCCCACAGCTTCCGGTACTCGGCGTGGACCTCGCGGCGCTCCTCCTCGACGGCCCGGTAGAGTCGCTCGAAGTACGCCCGCTCGGCGTCGGGCACGGGCTCGCCGACGCGGCCGGCCTTCGACTCTTGATCGAGCCGGCCGGCCACGACCATGCAGGTGTCCCGCTCGAAGCAGTACTCGCACTTCGCGTCGGCCTCGTACCCCGTCGGCACCGTCAGGTCGTACTCAGCGGCGGCGATCTCGTTGCGCTGCCGGAGGACGTACTTCAGGAGGCCCGGCCCGACGGAGAAGTCCTTGGCCGGCGAGAGGTCCCCGGAGGCGTCGCCGCGGTCCAGCGTCGTGTTCTTCGTGTACAGCAGCGTCCCGGTGTCCGGCGCCGTCGCGACGTCGTCGGCCAGTAGTAGCGCGTAGCAGGCCGCCTGAATCTTGTCGTGGAACCGCGGCTCCCGACCGGTGTTCTTGCCGGTCTTCAGCTCGACGGGCGCCCCGCGTCGGACGGCGTCGGCCCGGCCCTTGATGCCGAACCGCTCGGAGACGAGCGTCTGCTCGGAGCGCCAGGAGTCCTCGTCGGTCAGCGCCCCCTGCTCGAGCCACCCCTCGATGGCGGCGGCGTTGGCCCGGACGTCGTCGGCGACGGCCTCGGCGGACTCCCCGAGCAGGCCCAACTCGAGGGCCGCCTCCGCGACCCGCTCGTCGACGCTGTCCTCGAGGTCCCGGCCCCGCAGCAGGTCGCCGAACACCTCGTGGACGATCGTTCCCCTCGCGACCGGGTACTTCAGCGGGACGCCGGAGAGCTTGTTCAGGTAGTAGATCCGGGGACACTGCACCCACCCCCGGACGTCGGTCACGTCGACGAGGAAGTCGGGCTCGACGACGACGGCGGAGTCGCCGGTCGTCGCGTACTGTGTCTCGCCGCGGAACTCCCGCTCGTCGGCGTCCGTGACCAGCAGCCCCATCCCCGGCTCCAGTAGCTCTGCCGTGCCGGTCCACTTGCCCCACAGCGTCACCTGGACCGGCTCGCCGGCCCCGCGGTCGGGCCGGACGACCACCTCCGCCAGCTCCGAGCTCCCGTTGGAGGTCTCGACGGTCCGCGGCTCGCGCGTCTCGACGACAGGTCCCCGTATCTGCACGTCCCCCTCCAGCGCCCTCGGCGGAAAAACGCTATCGGTCGCCGGGAATAGTTCCCTTCTGCCGGCGAGCACCGCCGGACACGTCACTGAACCGGCTCCGAGCCGCCGTCGGCGTCGTCGCCCTGCTGGCGGCCGTGGCGACGCCGCGGTGCCGCTCGCCGCCGGGAGCGACGGCGCCTTCTGCCGCGCGATCGTCGGGTCGAACCCCCTGGCGGCGGGTTTCGCCGGCGACGACGCCTACTCGATCGTTACCGCCGACGTACCGCGGTTCGCGGCGAGCGTCGTCGCTGGCGTCATCGGGCCGTGGCTCGTCACGGCGCCGCTCATATATGACGTCGGAGCCGCCACCGTCGGCGCACGGACGGCGGGGATGCCGCTCGCGATGACGGCCGGTTACACCGCTTTCGACGCCGTCGAGTCGGGGTCCCCGGCTCCGACTCCGGCTCCGGCTCCGTGCCGGCGGCCGCCGACGAGTTCGACGATTGACAGGGTCGATAGCTTCTTTTCCGCGCCGGACCTACCGTCAGTATGCGCGTTCGTGACTGGCAGGACATCCTCGAGGACGTCGTCGAGTCGGATGCCGACCCCGGCGGCTGGCGCGCCGTCGCCGGCGACCGCCGCGGCGGCCCCGGCGAGGACATGTTCCTCGGGCACCCGTCGGCCGGGGTCTATCAGCTGAAGACGTTCGCGAAGAACCCCCACGAGGTACGGGGGGTCGGCTCCCGCGTCGCCCGGAAGGTCGACGACGAGCTCGACCCGCTGCTACCGACGGACGACGCCGACGGGCTGTTCGGCGTCAACGACGGCGTCGACGGCGAGGACGCCGCACGGGAGCGGGCCAAGGAACTCGAGGCGGTGCTGGAAACCCACGCCGACGCCCCGACGACGCCGGACGCCCTCTTCGAGGACGTGATGGACGCCCTCGACAGCCCCGCCTTCGGGCCGATGGAGTACGACATGTACGACCGCCCGGAGGAGCTGGAGACGCTGGGCGACACCTTCGAGGAGGCCGAGGAACTGCTGTCGAGCGAGCTGGACGACCTCATCGAGGACAGCGACGTCGGCCGCGGGTTCCACTGATTACCGCCGGGTGACGCCGGTGAACTCGAAGCGAGCGCCGCCGTCGGCCGACCTGACGACCTCGCGGAACCAGCCGCTTCCCGCCGGCCACCATCAGCTCGTTGCCGGTCCACGACAGCTCCACCCCCGTACTGGCAGTGAGCGTGCCGTCGACCTCGCCGACGACACCGACTCCCGGTACCCGGCCCGCAGGTCGGCCTCGGAGGGGACGCCCTCGGCGATGGCGGCCGACGCCTCGTCGCCGTCGTCGAACGCCCGGATCCGCCGCTCGTCGTCCAGCGAGACGCAACGGTCGGGCGTCCGCTCCAGCAGGCGCGTCCGGTCGGGGGGCGCCGCGTCCGACTCGTCGTCACTCGTGAGGTCGGGCGGGCATCCGTGTCGTGTCTTCGTGCGTCGCGGGCTCATATTCGGTGAGCCGCCGAATAGCTCGTTTCGGCGTCCGAGCCGCGACCCGTGCGCCGCCGGCGTGCAGCGCCGTCGGAGCGTCGGGGCGGACGGCAGAATCCGGTCGGTCGGGAGCGGTGCTCGTCTGGGCCGGCCGCCGGCAGCGACTACCCGGGGGCTGGCGGAGCGCCGGCCCGGGCCGTCACTCGTCGGTCGCGTAGCTCCTGTAGCTCATCACCGACCCGTCGACGATGACCGTGTCGAGGCCGTGCTGGCGTTCCTGCGGCGGGACCTCGCCGACGGCTTCAGAGAGTGACACTCGATTCGGCGGCCGACAGCGCCTCCGTGACGACCCCGGTGGCGGCCGCCCGGTCGGCGGCGGTGAACGGCTCGTGGCGACCCTCGTAGAGGTGAATCCGCTCCGGGGGCACGCGGTCGCCGACGCCCTGTAGGCCGACGATAGTGTCGGACAGCGACACGCAGACCCGCGTGCCGTCGCCGACGGCCGGCAGCTCCGCCCGGGCGCGGCGTATCTCCCGGACGAACGCCGACGAGACGCGGTCGGGGACCCGCCGCCACCCACGGTCGGTCACCCGCGGGCCGACCTCCTCGCGATCGAAATCGACCGGGACGAGCGGCGTCGAGACGGGGAGCTTCGAGCCGAGCTCGAGCAGCCGGCCGCGGAGCCGCTCGCCGTAGAACGCCCACCACGGGTTCACGTAGACGGCCCGCCGCGGCTCGAGGTGGGCGGCGACCAGCCCGCCGGCGCCGTGGCCGACGACGGTCGGCGACCCCAGATCGTCGCGGACGCCCGCCGCCGGCACGAGGTAGTCCCGCTCGAAGCTGGTCGGGTTCGTCGACAGCTCGACCAGCGTCACGCGGTAGCCCTCGCTCGCGAGCTGCTCGGCGAACCACCGCTCGTTCGTCCCGTCGACCCGGTTGCCCCACCCCATCACGAACGCCCGCGACGCCCCGGACGTTCATAAGCCCACCCGGCGGCGACGGCGGTCAGCTGAGGACGTCCCCGACGTCGGCCAGCGAGTCGACGACGTGGTCGGGCTCGACGTCGCTTCCGGTTCCGGAATCGGGGTCGGTCTCGGCCTCGACGCCGGTCCGGACCAGCACCGTCGTCATGCCGGCCCGCTCGCCGAGGGCGACGTCGGTCTCCAGGCGGTCGCCGACGACGACACAGCGCTCCGGCGGCGCCCCGAGCGCGTCGAGGGCCGCCCGCCGGGCGGGCTCGCTCGGCTTGCCGAACAGACGCTCGGGCTCGCGGTCGACGACCGTGCCGACGGCCCCGACGACCGCCCCGGAGCCAGGAACCAGCCCCTCCTCGGCCGGCACGAGCCGGTCCGGGTCCGTACCGTAGAAGGTCGCCCCGCCCGCGACCGCCCGGTAGCCCGCCAGCATGTCGTCGTAGTCGAACTCCCGGTCGTAGGAGACGACGAGGACGTCGGCGTCGGCCGGCGCCGCCGTCAGCTCGAGGTCGGCGGCCTCCAGCTGTCGCCGCAGTCCCAGCGCGCCGATGAGATACACCGCGTCGTCGGCGTGTTCGTCGGCGAGATACCGGGTCGTCACCGTCCCGGCCGACAACACCTCCGCCGGGCGGGTCTCGATGCCGAACCCCTCGAGGCGGTCGACGTACTCCGCCCGCGACCGGGTCGGATTGTTCGAGAAGAACACCGTCCGGACGCCGGCCGCCCGGAGCTCCTCGACCGCCGTCGCCGCCCCGGAAAGCAGCCGGTCGCCGCGGTAGACCGTCCCGGCCGTCGGCGCCGGGTGGGTCGTACCGGTAGACGACACCGTCGGCCTCGTCGTTGGTCCGCCGGTGGGAGCCGTCGCAGAGCGGCGGCCGCTCCGAGAGCCCACAGCGACAGACGTACAGTTCGCCGTCGTCGCCGAGGTCGTCGGCGTCGAAGACGGCCGGCTCGATCGCCTCGTGGCGCACCTCGCGTGCCATGGCGGCCGTCGGGTCCGCAGCGTCAAGAGGCTTGGCCGTCGGCCCCAGCAGCTCGGTCGTACCACGCCGGCCGTTCGACCCGCTCGTCGCCGACGGAGTCGACGACCGCGACCCCCTGCAGTTCCGTGCCCTCCTCGGTGACGACGGTGTATCTGGCCCCCCTGACGTAGCCGTCCTCGTGGACGAGCAGCTGGACGTCGAATCGGCGGATCCCCTCGTCGACGACGTTGCCCGGAACGATCGCCCTCGGATCGGTGACCCGCTCGCTCCGGTACCGGTAGACGGTCCCGTTGTCCGTCTCGACCCGCTCCGGGGTGCCGTAGTCGACGGCGCCGAACAGCGGGTCGATGAACTCCCGGCCGCCGAACGCCTCGGGGGCGAACGGCGCGTCCGTCGCGTTGTACCGCTCGCCGTCCGGGGTCTCGACGTTGACGTACAGCCGGTCGTCCTCGTAGTACTGCCGCCGCGTCACGACGCCGTCCTCGCGGATCTCCAGGGCCGTCTCGTCGGCCTGGTCGACCGACAGCCGGTAGCTGAACCGGCTTTCGGTCCCGTCGGTCCGTAGCCGTCCGGGTAGTCGAAGGCCGCCGGCCCGGGCGTCGGCGTCGCCGTCGCGGTCGGCTCCGAGGTCGGCGTCGCCGTCGACGGCCCGGCGCCGCCGTCGCCGAGCAGCACGGAACAGCCGGCGAGCGAGACCACGACGACGACCGCGGCGGCGACGACGACACGGCGCTCCATGGCCCGACGGTTCCGCCGCGTACGTATAGTAGCACCGCCAGCGCCGTGTCCCGCACCGGTTGGGTCCAGTCGGGTCCGGTCGGCTCGGTCAGTCCAGCCCGGGTCGGTCGGGGTCGGTCGGTCCGGCCCGGCTCGGGCGGTTCAGCTGGGATTGGTCCGGTCAGGGTCGGTCGAGTCCGGCCCGGTTCGGCCGGTCCGGTTCGATCGGCCTCGGTCGATCCAGTTCGTCGGGCCCGGTCGGGCCCGGTCAGGCCCGGTCGGTCCAGTCCGGTTCGGACACCGACGTCTCCCCGACCGCCGAGACGGTGTACTCGACGGCCAGCGTCCGCTCCTGACCGTCGACGATGTAGCCGAGTTCGTAGCTGGCCGAGCGGACGATCCCGTCGGCGTCGACGGCGAACCGCCCGGAGAAGCTCGTGATGTTCGCCGAGTCGCGGATCCCGTAGAACGAGTCGACGCCCTCGCTGCTGTCTTTCTCGTAGACGACGATCGTGGCGCCGTCGCGGTCGCCGACCGATGCCTCGTAGCCGGAGATGTTCGACAGCAGCGGCCGGACGGGGTCGAGCGCGGTGAGGTTCTCGGCGTCGAAGGCCTGCTCTCGCCGCTGGAACGACGTGTCGTTTTCCGTCTCCGACCGGCGGTACAGGGTGCCGTCGGTGCGGTAGATCTCGACGGTTCCGTTGAAGTTCGGCCGGTCGGACACCACCCGCTGGCGGGCCCGCATAGCGTCGAAGTCGACCCGTCCCTCGACGTCGTCGACCCGCGTCCCCTCCGCGGTGTCGACAGTGTAGTTGAATGTCGTCATGTAGCTCGACGTCCGGCGTCGGGTCGGCCGTCCCGCCGACGGAGGCGCCGTCGCCGTTACCATCGCCGAGCAGCGCCGAGCAACCGGCGAGCAGAATGCAGACGAGTAGAACCGACACCGCCAGCGCCGAGCGCGTTCGCATACGACCCCCTGGCGCCGTTCGGATGAAAAACGTAGCGGCCACCGAGCGCGTAGTCTTCAGTGAGGAAGAAATGACGTATTTCGACGGTGACGATGGCGTGTCCGAACGCCCCCTCCGGCTGGCAGGCTATGGCTCACGGGGCGCTTCGCTCACCGGCAGCGCGTCGCTCTGCCGAGCCCTCGCTCGGTTCACTCGCGAGGACGCCGTTCGCCGTCGAGGCGCTCGCTGCCTCGCGGTTCCCACCGCTCGGCTCGATCGAGGCCTCCCTCCGGTCGGCCTCGCAGGTCGCGTCTCGCGACTGCTCGCTGTCGTCCGACGATCGAAGAGGTTCGTGATCACGGACGACCTCCGGTCGTCCGAACGACGCGCTCCGGCCGCGGGGCGGCCTGCAGTGTTTTCGCGCGGCGCTGCCGCGCGGGGTGCCGGCGCTGTCGGCACCCGGTTCCGTGGTCGTTCGAAGGGCGCTTCGCGCCGTTCGTGATATGCGCGGGACTCGTCGAGTCCCGCGGACCGTGCGAACGGGCGGCTCCGCCACCCGTGAGCAGACGACCAGAGAGCGTCGCTCTCTCGGACCATGGCGAAGCCGCCACGCCAGCGGGTCGAGAGACCGCCGGTCCCTCGTGGTCGTCGGGCGACGCCCGACTGCCTGAGGGATCTTCGATCCCTCTCTGTCGTCGGCGCACGGCGCCGACTGCCCGAGGGAGCTAACGGCTCCCTCACTGCTTGCGTCGCCTACACCGGCGAGCGGTCGGCCCCGTTCGAGTTTCCACCCGACATCGGCCGGCCGGCTCTCGCGTAACTGAATACCGCCGCCGAGCGGCCGGCCCGTCGACCTGGCGGTCAGGCCGTCCCGGCCGTCGGCGGTTCGATGGACCGGAGCCGTTCGCGGCGGCGCTTCTCCTGGCGGCGATCCAGCGACTCCTGCAGCCGGTCGGCCACCGTCTCCCGGAGTTCGGCGGCCCGATCGGCGTCGATGTCGAGCGCCCGGGGCTGGCCGCCGGTGAGCCCGCTGGAGCCGGCGGTGTCGACGACCAGCGTCGC
>PXSC01000138.1 GCA_003023535.1 Halobacteriales archaeon QS_9_70_65
GCTTTCGAGGTTGACCTCCAGCAGCGTCCGGTCGGCGTACGGCGAGTCGGCGGCGACGGTCCCCCGGACGAGCGTCTCGACGGCCTCCGGCAGCGCCGCCCGCATCGCCTCCGGCAGGCCGATGTCCCCGAGGACGATCTTCGCGATGTCGCCGGCGGCGTCGCTGATGCGGTCGGCGCCGGCCGTCAACCCCAGAACGGGCGCCAGCGCCTCCACCTCGTCGGGGTTGCGGGCGGCCATCAGCAGGCTCATCCGGGCCCGCATTCGCAGGCGGTCCATCCGTTCTTCGAGGGCCAGCACCTCGCGCGCCAGCTCCTCGCTGCCGTGCAGCACCGCCGAGTACGCCAGGTCGATCAGCAGCTCCGAGGTATCCTTCATCTCGATCAGCAGCTCCTTGACGCTGATCGGCTCGTAACCGACCCGCTCGGCCGGCGCGTCGCCCTCGAAGCCTGCCATACCACCCCGTACGGTGCCGCCGGTAAAATGGTTGGTGCGGCGGCCGGCAGACCGCCCGAGGCCGAACCCCCTCGACGAATCCCCCGACTGACTCGAGGCCGACGGCCCGTCTACGGCAGGGCCGCCCGCGACGGCCGCCGCATGCCGTGTCGTGCCGTCCGTGCCGCGAGTGCGGCCGACCGCCACGTCGGGACCGAACTTTTTACCCGTCCGGGGCCCACCTCCGGCGTGAGCGAGACCGAAGCCGAGACCGAGACCGCGCCGGCGCTGCGGGTGTACGCCGACTACGTCTGCCCGTTCTGTTATCTGGGTTACGCGTCGCTTTCGGAGTACCGCGAAGAGCGGTCCGAGCCGCTGGCGACCGACTGGCACCCGTTCGACATCCGGGCGAGCGAGCGCCGCCCCGACGGCACCATCGACCACTCCGCCGACAGTGGGAAGGACGAGGCCTACTACGAGGAGGCGAAGAGGAACGTCCGCCGGCTGGCCGAGGAGTACGGCGTCGAGATGGCGGGCGAACTCCGGAAGGACGTCGACTCCTACGACGCCCAGCGGGTCGCCCTCCGGGCGAGCGAGGAGCACCCGGCGGCCTTCGAGGCGCCGCCGAACTGAAGACGGCCTTCGAGGACGCCCGGGAGTTTGGCGTCACCGGCGTCCCGACGTTCGTCCACGACGACTACGCCGCCCGCGGTGCGGTGCCGCCCGAACAGCTCCGCCGGCTGGTCGAGGGCGCCTGACCGACTACGGAAACGTCACGCCGGTCGCCTCCTCGGAGACCCGCCAGAGCCGCTCGGCGGTCGCTTCGTCGTACGACCGCTCCGAGGACTCCTGTTCGGCCGGCGGGCCGCGCATCTGCAGGAGGCCGTCGGGGCCGACGAACTCGCCACCGTCGAAGCCGTCGGCGGCCGCGGCGTACAGCATCGGCAGGGCGCCGTCGGCGGCCGATTGCGCGACGACGGCGTTGATCAGCTTCATAACCGCCAGCCGGATACGGGACCCTTCGGCCTCCGGGCCGCGGTACTGGAGGTTCGTCGCCGCGTAGCCGGGGTGACAGCCGACGCTCGTCAGCTCGTCGGCGTAGCGGCGGTCCAGCTCGTAGGCGAACAGCAGGTTCGCCAGCTTGCTCTGTGCGTAGGCGTCCCACTTGCCGTAGTCGTCCTCGCGGTGGAGGTCGTCGAAGTCGATCTCGCCGGCGGCGTGGGCGCCGCTGCTCTGCGTGACGACCCGTGGAGCCGGCGCCGCCCGCAGCCGCTCGAGGAGCAGTCCCGTCAGCGCGAAGTGCCCGAGGTGGTTGACGCCGAACTGCGTCTCGAAGCCGTCGGCGGTCTCGGTCCGCGGGATCGCCATCACACCGGCGTTGTTGCAGAGGACGTCGATACTGCCGACCTCGAGGCGGTCGGCGAAGGCCCGCACCGACGTCAGGTCCGCGAGGTCCAGCTCCCGGACCGTCAACGACGCGGCTGGATACTCCTCGAGAATCGCCTCGCGTTCGGACTCGGCGTCGTCGACGCTCCGGCAGGCCATCACGACGTGGGCGCCGGCCGCCGCCAGCGCCCGCGTCGCCGCCAGCCCGATGCCGCTGTTGGCGCCGGTGACGACGACGGTCCGTCCCGCACAGTCCGGCAGCTCCTCGACGGTCCAGTCGGCCATGTCGGCGTTCGGAGGGCCGGCGGAATACGTCTTCCGCGACGGCCGCCGATAGTGTTCAGGTAAGAGGGAATAGCGTATTCGGCGGCGATAACGGCGTGTCCGAACGCCCCCTCCCGCTCACTCGGCCTCGCTACGCTCCCGTGTCGCCGCTCCCGACGTCACTCTTCCCGCTCGCTTCGTTCCGAGGCCTCGCCGCGCGAGCGATCGGTCCCGTTCAAGATCACACCCGACACCGGCCGTCCAGCCGGCTCTCTCGCAACTGGACATGGCCGGAAGGGGCTCAGGCGAAAGTTTATATCAGATACGACCTACGGCTCGCGTATGGGCGCGATTTCGTCGGTAGTACGTGGGCTGTAACCGCGCGACTTCTCGACAGCCACGCTTCGGCTACCGGCGGGACCACCAGTGATTATGAGTAACCTTCCAGACGGCTACGACCCCGACGAAGCAGAGCGACGGTGGCGCGACCACTGGCAGGAAAGCGACGTCTACGCTTACGATGACGACCCCGAACGGCCGGACTACGTCATCGACACGCCGCCGCCGTACCCGACCGGCAACCTCCACATCGGCCACGGCCTCCAGTGGACCTACATCGACTTCGCCGCCCGGTACCACCGGCTGCAGGGGTACGACGTCCTCTTCCCGCAGGGGTGGGACTGTCACGGCCTGCCGACCGAGGTCAAGGTCGAGGAGACCCACGACATCCACCGCACGGAGGTCCCCCGCGACGAGTTCCGGGAGATGTGCGTCGAGCACACCCACGAGGAGATCGCGGCGATGAAAGAGACGATGCACACGCTCGGGTTCTCCCAGGACTGGGACCACGAGTACTGGACGATGGACGACGACTACTGGGGGGAGACCCAGCGCTCGTTCGTCGAGATGGCCGACGCCGGCTACGTCTACCAGGACGAACACCCGGTCAACTGGTGTCCGCGCTGTGAGACGGCCATCGCCGACGCCGAGGTCGAAAACGAGGACGGCCAGGGGACGCTGTTCTACGTCACCTTCGACGGCACCGAGGGGCGACGCTCCGCGAGCACCGCGGCGGAGCCGGAGGACATCGAGATAGCGACGACCCGGCCGGAACTGCTGGCGGCCTGCGTCGGCATGGCCGTCAACCCCGACGACGAGCGGTACGCCGACCGGGTCGGCGAGGCCTTCGAGGTACCGCTGTTCGGCCAGGAAATCGAACTCATCGCCGACGACGACGTCGACTCCGAGTTCGGGACCGGCGCCGTCATGATCTGTACCTTCGGCGACAAGCAGGACGTCGACTGGTGGGTCGAACACGACCTCGAGTTGCGCCCCGTGTTCACCGAGGACGGCCACCTCAACGAACTCGCCGGCGAGTTCGAGGGGTTGTCCATCGACGAGGCCAAAGACGAGATAGCGACCGCCCTCGAGGAGTCGGGTCACCTCGTCGACGAGGAGCCGACCGAGCAGTCCGTCGGCCAGTGCTGGCGGTGTGACACGCCGATCGAGATTCTCTCGAAGGAGCAGTGGTTCGTCGAGGTCCGCCAGGACGAGATTCTCGAGACTGCCCGCGACGTCGAGTGGTACCCCGACCACATGTACGACCGCCTCGAGGAGTGGACCGAGGGGATGGAGTGGGACTGGGTCATCTCCCGCCAGCGGGTGTTCGCGACCCCCATCCCGGCCTGGGAGTGCGACGACTGCGGCCACGTCGAGATAGCCGGCGCCGAGGAGGTGCCCGTCGACCCGGCGGGCGAGGCCCCGGCCGTGAACGCCTGCCCCGAGTGCGGGGGCGATTCGTGGACCGGCGAGACCGACGTGATGGACACCTGGATGGACTCCTCTATCTCGCCGATGTACGTCTCCGGGTCGCTCGACGAGGCGTTCGACCCCGTCGCACTCCGGCCGCAGGGCCACGACATCATCCGGACGTGGGCGTTCTACACGCTGCTTCGGGTGGCGGCGCTCGAGGAGACCCGCCCGTGGGACGACGTGCTCATCAACGGGATGATATTCGGCGACGACGGCCGGAAGATGTCCAAGTCCCGGGGCAACGTGGTCTCGCCGACTCCGCCGACGCCGTCCGGCAGGCGCTCGCGCTGGGTGGCCAACCCGGCTCCGACATCCAGTTCCAGTGGAAGGAGGTCACGTCGGCGAGCCGGTTCCAGACGAAGCTGTGGAACATCACGAAGTTCGCCGCCGGTCACGTCGACGAGTCGACGCCCGACGTCACCGACCCGGCCTACCGCGACGCCGACGAGTGGATTCTCTCGCGGTGCGCCCGGGTCGCCGAGAGCGTCGCCGCGGACATGGAGGAGTACCGCTTCGACAGCGCCCTCCGGGAGGTCCGGGAGTTCGTCTGGCACGACCTCGCCGACGACTACCTCGAACTGGTGAAGGGCCGGCTCTACGAGGGCCGCCCCGGCGAGCGGAAGGCCGCCGAGCACGCACTGCTCGCGGCGCTGTCGGCGTCGCTGCGGATGCTATCGCCGTTCGCGCCGTTCATCACCGAGGAGGCGTGGGACCACCTGCCGACCGAGGGCAGCGTCCACGGCGCCTCGTGGCCGGAGCCGCCGGCGACCGACCCGGAGGCGGCCGCCCGCGGCAGCGTCGTCGCCGAGGTCGCCGCCGCGGTGCGGGGGTGGAAGTCCGGCGAGGGGGTGCCGCTGAACGCCGACCTCGACCGCATCGAGGTCTACCTCGAGGAGGCCCGGCCGCTGGACACCTACGACCTCGCGGAGGCCGTCAACGGCCCCGTCTACGTCGAGGAGGGCAGCCCCAGCGTCGAGATGGTGCCCGTCGACGTCGGCGTCGAGCACAGCGAACTCGGCCCCGTCTTCCGGGACCGCGCCGGCGACGTCGTCGGCGAACTGGAGGCCGCCGATCCCGCCGAACTCCAGGCCGAACTGGAGACGCGGGGCCACGTCGAGTTCGATATCGGCGAGGAGACCGTCACCGTCGAGCCGGAGATGTTCGACATCGTCGAAGAACAGCGCGCCGAAAGTGGCGAGGAGGTCGTCGTGCTGGAGGCCGACGAGGCGACCGTGTTGGTGTTCGAATAGCGGGACGCCGAGCGAAGCGAGGGGTCCCGAAATAGCGAACGGCGACCGCAGGGAGCCGTGAGCAGGGAGGCGGCGAGCGGTAGCGAGCCGCCTCCTTGCTAGCGAGCGGGGAGCGAAGCGACCCGCGAGTAGGGTGGTCGCCTCCGGCGACCACCGCAATGCGAGCGGGAGGAGCGACCCGCGAGCAGCGGGACGCCGAGCGAAGCGAGGGGTCCCGAAGTAGCGAACGGCAACCATCGAGCGCAGAACGACCGCGAGCGCCACGCTTACCCGCCGGCCGGCCGTCCGTGCCGATATGCCCGACCGCATCATGAAGGTCAACGCGTACACGACGCTGGACCTCCTCGACGGGGAGGCGGAGGGCCACGACTTCACCGAGGAGGCCTTAGCCGTCGTGAACGTGACCAGTCCACGCCGGGACCCCGACCACATCAGTCTGCAACTGGAGCTGGACAACACGCAGCTGGACCACCTGAAACCGCACGCCGAGACGGTGCGGCTGTCGGCCGAGGAGGCCCGGGAGCTTGCGGCGGACCTCGAGAAACACGCCTCGAAGGTCGAGGCCGCCGAGGACGACGGTGGCACCGGCGACGGCGAGGACTGACCGGCCGGCGGGCTACGACAGCTTCTCGAACTCCTCGGCGGTCAGTTCCATCTTCGCGGCGGCGACGTTCTCCTCGAGGTGGGCGAGACTGGAGGTGCCGGGGATGGGTAGCATCACCGGCGAGCGCTCCAGCAGCCACGCCAGCGCCACCTGCTGGGGGGTGGCCTCGTGGGCGGCCGCGACGGCTTCGATGCCGTCGACGGCGAGGTTACCGGCCGCCAGCGGGTACCACGGGATGAAGCCGATGTCGTGGCGATCGCATGCCTCCAATACCGGCGCTTCCTCGCGGTAGCCGACGTTGTAGCGGTTCTGGACGGTCGCGATCTCGAGGTGGTCGCGGGCGGTCTCCAGCCCCTCGACGTCGACGTTCGACAGCCCGACGTGGTCGATGACGCCGTCGTCCTTCAGCTCGGCGAGAGCGGTCACGCTGGCCTCGAACTCGACGTCGGGGTCGGGGGTGTGGAGCTGGTAGAGGTCGATGGTGTCGGTTCGGAGCCGGTCGAGGCTGCACAGAGTCGCGTTCCGGAGGTAGTCGGGGTCGCCGTGGGGGAGCCACTCGCCGTCGCGGGTCCGCAGCAGCCCGCCCTTCGTGGCGACGACGACGTCGTCGTACGGCGCCAGCGTCTCGCCGATGAGCCGCTCGGAGACGCCGGGGCCGTAGGAGTCGGCGGTGTCGTCCATGAACGGGCTTCGGAGGAGACAGTCAAAAGGGCACGGTAAGACGGGCGGATACGGACGGCAAGCGAGGGCCGGAACCGCTCAGAATTCGAAGAGCCAGGCGACGAACATCGCCGCTGCGACGCCCATCGCGACGCCACCGGCCCACAGCCGGAGGAGGTTGGCCGAGATCTGCCGGTCGGTCGGGAAGAACTCGGCGATTCCGTTCACGACACCGGCCAGGCCGGCCGTCGCCCAGGTCAACTGCACGGCGGGGTCGTCCATCAACAACGGCGCCGCGACGGTTATCGCTCCCTAAATGAGGATCAAGAACAGCCCGGAACGCCAGCCCTGCGGTTCGCGGTAGATCCGGCGCGCGAGGCGTCCGGCGGGCACGATCCGTTCGTTTCCCGGGTTCTCGATGCTCATAATTTCAAGTATCGGTTGTAATATAAATAAATGTTGCCGGGTGAGGACCGCACCCGGTGTCGACGAGGTCGACCGTGTCTGCGGCCCGGCGGAGCACGTCGTGGGCGGCTTCCGGGTCGTCGGGCTCGCCGACGATTTCCTCGCCGGGATACGCGTCGTGCCGAGGCCGAGTCGGCCGACCGTTAACTCGCCACCGATGTCGAAGGTGTCCACGGGGTTCGGATCCGGGGAAAACGTGGAACTCCGGACGGGACGGTACAGGGTATAGACGACGGGCGGTGAGTGCCGGTCCGTCGACGACGGGTCGTTCAGACGCCGAGCAGCCTGGCGATATCCACCAGGGAGACGCCGAGGTGGGCGGCGATATCTACCATGCCGACGCCGGTCGCAACGCCCGCGGCCCACGCGCGGAGGAGGTTCGCCGACAGCTGCCGGTCGGTTGGGAAGAACTCCGCGACCCCGACGGCCACGAGTTGTAGGCCTACCGCGATCCAGGCCAGCTGTAGGCTCACCATGTAGAGCGGCGCCGCCACGCTGATCGAACCGCCTACCAGGATGGCGAACAACCCGGGGCGCCAGCCCTGCGGCTCGCGGTAGATCCAGCGCGCGAGACGTCCGGCGGGCACGACCTGTTCGCTTCCCGAGTTCTCGGTAGTCATACTCTCACGTACTGGCTGTGGTCACAAATAATTTCCCCGAGCGAGGAGCGCACCCGCTACGCGAGCAGCCGGGTGACGTCGGCCCAGGAGTCGACGACGTGGGCGCCGTCGACGGCCGCGGGATCGCTGTACGGCTGCCGCATCAGCACGCCCGTCTTGCCCGCCGACAGCGCGTCGCCGACGTTGCCGTGGTAGTCGTCGATGAGCGCGTCGCCGGCCAGCGCGCCCTTGTCGTTCGGCACCTCGTCGTGGAACGCGTCGTAGGGAATCCCGTGCTCGGCGAGCCAGGCCCTCGAGACGTCGTGGGTTTCCGGAATCCGGTGGGTGGCGATCTCGACGCGGTACCGCTCCCGGAGGCGGTCGAGCGCGTCGGCGGCGCCCGGACGCGGCTCCATTCCCCCGAGGTACCACGCCGCGTGGTCGGCCATCAGCTCGGCGATGACGCCGCCGACGTGGCCGTCGGCCTCCGGCACCTCGTAGGCCCACTCGTCGATGTCGGCGGGGGTCGCCTCGTGGCCGTAGGTGTCCCGGAGGTACGTACAGAGCCGCGGCAGGTTGTCCGCGACGACGCCGTCGAGGTCGACCAGCAGCGTCGATCCGGCGGGCAGCGGGCGGTCGGTCATGACGGCGGCGAAGAAGCGTGGGACCCGACCTTCCCGTGGGAGCGGGCCGGCCGGTGGCTCCGGGCGACGGAGACGGGTCGGTTCGTCGTCTACACATCCTCGTCTTCGGACTGGTAGGCGCGGCGTTCGCGCTGCGGGCGCCGCCGAGCGCGGTCGGGAGGAGTCGGACGGGGTCGAGTTCGGGACGGAGGGGGCGCCGTCCGCGGCGACGCCCGTCGTGCTGGCGTCCGGCTCCGCCCTTGCGATGACGCCGGTGCTCGCCGTCCTCTCCGGGGTGCTCGCCGGACTGTTCCTCCGGACCTCCCCGGGCGCGAAGGCCACCACGGGCGCGGTCGGCGTCGCCGCCGGCGTCGGGACCCTCCTCGCCCTGTTCGTCGGGACGTCGCTACTCCTCCGC
>PXSC01000139.1 GCA_003023535.1 Halobacteriales archaeon QS_9_70_65
CGACGCGATGACCGCAAGCGGCGTCCGGGCGGTCCGGGCCGCCGACGCCGGCTACGACGTGACCGCCTGCGACGTCGACGAGGACGCGGTCGCCCTCGCTCGACGGAACCTCGAGCGGAACGGCCTCGACGGCGAGGTCCACCACCGGGACGTCAACGCCCACATGCACGAACAGTACCACGACGTCGTCGACCTCGACCCCTTCGGGACGCCCGTGCCGTTCGCCGACGCCGCGGTCCGGAGCGGCCGGGAGTACCTCTGCGTGACCGCGACCGACACCGCGCCGCTGTGTGGTGCCCACTTCGAGAGCGGCGTCCGGAGCTACGGCGCGGTGCCGCGGAACACCGAGTTCCACGCCGAGATGGGCCTTCGTGTGCTGCTGTCGACGCTGGTTCGGACCGCCGCGCGCTACGACGTCGCCGCCCGGCCCGTCTTGAGCCACGTCTCCAGCCACTACGTCCGGACCTACCTCCGGATCGAGTCCGGCGCCCGGGCCGCCGACCGCTGTATCGAAGAGCTCGGCTACCTCGACCACTGCCAGCGCTGTCTGTGGCGCGACCACGAGGCGACGCTCGTCGCCGACCCCGTCGACGACTGTCCTAACTGCGGGCGGTCGACGTGGACCGCCGGCCCGGTGTGGCTCGGCCCGGCCCACGACGCCGACTTCGTCCGCGACGTCGCGGCGGCGATTCCCGACGGCTTCGGGACCGCAGAGGAGAGCCGCGACCTGCTCGAGACGGTGGCCGACGAACTGCACGTGCCGACCCACTACGACCAGCACAGGCTGTCCGAGCGGTGGAACGAGCCGGCGACGGCGATGGACGGGTTCCTCGCGGCGCTGCGGGCGGCGGGCTTCGACGCCTCCCGGACCCATTACGGCGGCACGACGTTCAAGACCGACGCCGGCGTCGCCGCGATCCGCGAGGCCGTCGATTGATACCGGACGCCGTACCCGTGTACCGGTACGACCGCACGCCGGCGTGTGGTCGATACCGGACGCGGGGTAACCACGACGAAGCCCCGCGACGAGGGATCCAGCGAGTCGCTTATGACGGCACGGCGAGAACGGACGGACGAACGTGTCGGTTAGAGCAGTGGTGCGCGAGGTGACCGCGGTCGCCCGCCGCGGGCAGGTGTCGATGCTCGCCGCCAGCCTGGCGTACTTCGGGCTCTCGTCGCTCCTGCCGTTCGTCTTTCTCGCGGCCGCGTTGCTGGCCTCGGCCGGCAGCGACGCCTGGATCGCCGTGGCGACCGAGGCCGCGGTCACGGTGCTCGGCGAGGAACTCGGCAGCACCGCCGCCGAGTTGATCCTCTCCGCGGAGGTACGTCTTCCGAGCGCCGTCGTCGGAGTGACGCTTCTGCTGTGGGGGACGCTCCGGCTGTATCGCAGTACGGACCGGGCGTTCGCGGCCGTCTACGGCGAACGGAAGCCGGCGTCGATACTGGCGCGGTTCCGGGACGCCACGGTCGTCTTCGCGACGAACGCCGTCGCCGTGGCGTTGGTCTGCGGGGTCGGGGTCTGGCTGCCCAGCAGCGGCGCCGTCCGCACGGGAGCCGCGCCGCTGCTCCTGCTGGGGGTGCTCGTCGCGGTCTTCCTCCCGATGTTCTACGTCTTTCCGACCCCGTCGGTGACGCTCCGGGAGATACTGCCGGGGACGGTTCTGGCCGCGACGGCGTGGGTGGCGGTGAGCGTCGGCTTCCGGCTCTACGTCGAGGCAGCCCAGGCGAGCACCTACGGCGCGCTCGGGGCGCTCCTGCTGGCGTCGACGTGGCTCTACGTCGGTGCCGCCGCGACGCTGCTCGGGGCCGCCTACAATGCCGTCCTCGCCGACCGCGTGGACCCGGACGACGAGTGGGTTCCCACCGATTATATGTAGGGTTCACGCATATCCCGCAGCGTGAACGGCCATCTCGACCGGGCGGTACCCGTCACGCGGCGCGTCGTCGACGACATCCAGTCGGACCGCATCAGCTTCGTCACCGCGAGTCTCGCCTACTACGCGCTGATCTCGCTGCTGCCGCTGCTACCGCTGGCGCTGGCGGCCGCGGCAACCCTCGGCGACCCGGGGACCGTTGAGCGGCTCGTCGACGCGACCGCCGCCCTCGACGACCGGGCCGGCCCGCTCGTCCGGGAGGCGCTGGCCGGCGCCGCTACCGGCGCCGGCGTCGACCGGACCGTCCGGGGAATCGACCTCCTCGGGTTCGCCGGGAGCGCCGGCCTCGTCGTCGGGCTCACCGTTGCCTTTCTCCCGCTGTACCACCTACTGCCTGGCGAGGACGTGAGCGTCCGCGAGGCGCTGCCGGGGGCGGTCCTGGCGGCGGTCGGCTGGACGCTGCTGCAGACCGGCTTCCGGGTCTACGCCGCCGGTGCCGCCGGCTACGAGACGTACGGGGTGCTCGGCGGCACCCTGCTGCTGGTGACCTTCCTCTACGTCGGGGCGCCGTTGCTGCTCGTCGGCGTCGTTCTGAACGCGGTGCTGGCCGGCCGGGGCCACACCGCCCTCCCCGGCCGCGGCGCCGACACCCCGGAACCGACCGCCGTACTCGATGGAACCATGACACGGGACCGACCGGACGACCCTTCGGAGGAACAGCTGCGCGAGGAACTCGAGCGGCTCCACGAGGAGCTGGACCGCGTCGAGGAGCACATCGAAGACCGGACCGTCCACCGCGAGGAGATCGAAAGCGACCTCCGGCGGTACGTCCGCCGACGGGTCCGCCGCGGGAAGGCCCGCGGCTGGGGGCCGTACCTCGTGCTGCTGTACGGCACCGCAATGACCCTCGGGGCCTTCTTCTTCCTGCGGGGCGGCTGGGCGATTCTCGCGATGCTCGTCGTCTGGCTGTCGACGCTGGGGCTGTACGCCCTGATGCTCATCGTCGGGACCACGGTCACCGTCGCCGGGCTCCCCGGCCGGCTGCGGGACCGCTTCGACCGTCGATGAGCCGTGCGGTCGGCGAGTTCGCCGCCGTCGCCCGGCTCCCCGACGCCGCCGTCGTCGTCGCCGCCGTCGCGACGCAACTGGGCGACGTCTGGTTTCTCTTCTGCCTGCTCGGGCTGCTGTACTGGTTCGGCGAGGCGTTGCCCGCGCCCGTCGCTTTCGACCGCCGGCGGGCGGCGTTCGTCGTCGCGCTCGGGCTCGGCGCCAACGCGACGACGACGACCATGAAGGAGTGGCTGCGCTACCCGCGGCCGCCCGGCGCCGACGCCGCCGGCAGGGAGCTGGTGCCGGCGCTCCTCGAGCCGCCCTACGCCGCCGCCGCGCCGCCGCCGTCGTCGCCGTCGTCTCGCTCTCCCGGATCGTCCTCGGCGTCCACTACCTCGTCGACGTCGTCGCCGGCGCCGCGGCCGGCGTCGCCCTGCTCGCCGTCCTCTACCGGCTCTGCGGCCGCGGGTCGAACCCCAGCCGGGCGCTAATGGTGGTGACGCTCGTCGCGCTCGCCGGCCCGGTCCTCGGCGAGTACGGCTTCGAGACGATGGCCTCGCTCGGCGGTGCCCTCGGCGCCCGCATCACCTGGGGTATCGTCGGCGGCGCCGTCGTCCACGAGTCGACGACGACACGGGGCGGCGCGGTCGCGGCCGCCGTCGGCGCCGCCGCCGGCGTCCTCTTCGTCGTCGTCTACGCCGTCGAGCCGGCGCCGTACGTCGCCTTCCTCGCCACCGGGGTCGTCCTCGGCGGCGTCCTGTCGGCACCGCTGGCCGGCGAGGCCGTCGCCCGGCGGGTCCGCGACCGCCGGACCCACGCCGCGGAAACGGGCTGACGGGACGGCGACGCGACCGGAGTTCCGTCACGAACGACGTCTCGACCGAGAACGGCGACGACCGTGGCCATCCTCGTGGTTCGATCCAGTCCCCGGCGACGTGCGAACGAAGTGAGCGCGTCGGCGTAGCGAGCGCCGACCGGCGAGGGACTGGAGGCCCCTCGTGCCGGGCGAACGGGCGGCGAAGCCGCTCATGGGCGGACGACGAAGCCGAAGGCTCGCGGCTGAAAGAGCGCCCCGGGTATCTTCCCCCGTTTTCGCCGGGGGTCGCCGCAGACGACTCCCGTGTAAGAAGTGGGTGTTTAGAACTTCTCGAGGTAGCGGTCGAGTTCCCACTGGGAGACGTCGACGAGGTAGTCGGTGTGCTCCTCGCGCTTGGCCTCGATGAACTTCTCGGCGACGTGTTCGCCCAGGCCGCCGCGGACGACCTCGTCGTTTTCGAGGGCGTCGACGGCCTCGCCGAGGTTCTCCGGCAGCGTCTCGATGCCGTACTCCTGGCGCTTGGCCTCG